>PWSL01000498.1 GCA_003563255.1 Desulfonatronospira sp.
GGGACAGGCACCCCGGCACTTATTTTTTATTGAACAAGAAACAGATTAGAAAAATAAGTGCCGGGAGAGCCAGTCCCCGTGCTCACTCCCATGCTCTGCGGGGGAGCGCACCTGGACCGCTTTGTGGTAATTGGTGGACGCGGAGCGTCCGGAAGATGTTCCCACGCAGAGCGTGGGAACAATAAAAAAACAAAAAAATATTACCTGTCTCAATTGGGGACAGGCACCCCGGCATTTATTTTTCTGAAGGATGTTTGATTGAATATTAAAAATCAGTGCGGGGAAAGCCAGTCCCCGGAGGTCAATATAAAAGTTTCGCTGCAGTGTTACCTTACACCATTGAAAGCAGTCTCTCAATAATTTTATTTTCATCCAGAAATGACTGGTTTTGCATGGCCGCGATGGGGGCCTGGATTACTTTCACCCCCAGGCTTTCGATACCTTCTATATCTACGCCCCCCTCATATAAGGCGTGATTTTGATCAAGCAAGACAAAATTCAGAAGATCCCGGGTACGGCATTTTTTTTCTGCGCTCCGGTTCAGGTGTTCAAGCAGGATCTGCACCCTCTGCTTGAGCGAAGTGCCCACCTGTTCCGGATCATGACCGGTATTGGGGATATAGACCTTGGGACATTCGTTGCCGGCAATGGCTGAGCCTGCACCCCGGGGTAAAAGATTGGCCATGAGGCTGGAGTAAAAGCTGCCCATGGGATAACAGATAAGTTCGGCATCATGAATGAGCCTGCGGACCTTTTCCTTAAGACGCGGATAGATGGGAACCGGTGCAGAAAGGCTGCCGGACAGATAAAATTCCCGTACAGGAGAGTCAATGGGTGCCCTTTCCTTGCCGGTCAGTTCGTGCTGGCCCAGCAGGACACGCCCGTTTTCCAGTTTTGAAATCAGGTGCAGGTGCTTGTTCATAACCGGCCTGACAGTCCCCCGCACTTCAGCCAGCTTGGAAAACAGGAAGATTACCGGATCGATCTGCCGGTTGTGGTTGAAATAGCCGGCAGCCAGGATAAGGTTACCCACGCTGGCCCCTTTGAGATCAAAATCGTCGGGCATTTTTCCGGCAAAAGCCGTCAGGTGGCTGCAGATTATTTTGCGCATGGGGTCGTGAACGCTGCGCACCAGGGGGTGATGCCCGTCAGCCATACGCATGAGCAAGGCTTTAAGCTTCTGGTTGTCCTCGTCTTTGGGCAGACGGTAGGTGAACAGGCTGTAGATTTCAGGGTTGCCCTTGACGCTTTGATCCGCCAGGGCCATGAGTCGGCTGCGCATGTCGCCCACAGCAGGCATTTTAAAGGCATTGCGCAGCTTGGCTGAGCTTCCCCCGGAATCAAAAGGGGTTACCAGGTGAATGGAATTGTGGGTGAAGCGGACCAGGGCCCGGCTCAGGGGGTTCAATGCAGTGCCGCCGCTGAAAAAAAGGATCCTGGGTCCGAATTCAGGCACCTTGAGATATCTGGACAGCTTTACTGGGTCAGGCAGGCTTATTGTGCGGCGTATATGAATTTTCTGAGTTGAGTCTGGAGGCATGTGCTTTTCAGGAACGATATTTGAGATTGTTCAGAATATAGTTGGCATACATGTCCGCGGCGTCTATACCACAGGCCTGGTAAAGCCCGCGGAAGCCCCCAAAGGCCGAGACCTCGAACACCATTGCCCCCTGCTCGGTTTCCACCACGTCGACACAGGTGAAGTCCAGGTTGAACAGGGCCTGGGCCCTGTGGCCCAGGCCGATTATTGCCGGGTCCGGTTCATAGCGCTCGTATCGCCCACCGCTGGAAATGCAGGTATTCCAGGAATCACCCTTGAGTCGGGCATATGTACCGATATACTCTCCGCCTAAAAAAGCCACTCCCAGGTCCCGGCCGGGAATGGAAACCATCTTCTGAATGTACATGGTTCTGTTGCCTGAAGCCTGAAATTCGGCAATGGCTGAACGACATTGATCTCCTGCCTCCACCACAAGCATCCCTCTGGCCTTGGACGTGAAAAGAGGTTTTAAGACCGCCTTTTTGAACCTGTGCACGGTTTTGCAGGCCAGATCCATATCCTCGGTAACCACTGTGGGAGGTATGGGAATGTTTCCTATCTGCAGATTTACAGTACAACTGAGCCTGTTCACAGCCTGCATAATCATTTCCGGCCGGGAGAAAACCGGTATTGCCATGCTGCAGAAAAAGCGAAGCATTTCCAGCCTGTTGTACATGTCCGGGGAATACACGGGGCCGATTTTTTTGATAGCCAGTCCGTCCAGGGCAGCCAGGTCCAGGTCCCCGTAAAACAGAGTCTTCTGGTTTATATCGAAAATCACCGAAGATATGTCCACAACACAGCGAAATCCGGTTTTATTTTCCAGGGCGTCCGCCAGTTTTTCAGTGGACCAGCTGCCAGAGTTGCCTATGACGGCTATTTTTTTATTTTTATCTTGTCTCATAGTGGGTAGCTGTCAATCAGGTTTCAAGACAGGCTTTTATCGCTCCCGCGCTCTGCGGGGGAGCGTGTCTGGATCCAGCACTCACTTCTGGCAATGGAGAAATACCAGAAAAAAATAGTATTCAAAAGTGAGTGCTGGAATAAACAAGCACCTCGAAGAGGATTTAACTGGGCGCCTTTACGTGAGAAAAAATGGGTTGCGGGCATAGCCTGTGTTAGAAACTGGAATATTTGAATGCTTCTCTCGGCAGAGAGAATTGTTTCCAGGGTTTATTTCTGTGGGCGATCAGCTTATCAGCCAGATAAAGGGCCCTTTGATACATGCTCAGGGCGAACTCCTGGTTGAGTTCAAACCTGGTGGAGGTAAAAAAGGAGCGAATCAGCCCCAGGGCCAGTCTGGCATTGAAAGTATTATCAGCGTTTTCGGCTGCAAACTGTCCGGCGAAATTGTAAAAATCAAGGTTGAGCCTGTTAATAACTTTGCGCACGCCGGGGTCAAAAACCGGTTTACGATAGTTGGATACCAGAAATACAGATACATCCTGGACAAAATCCCCATAGCAGGACCTGTGCAGGTCAATGAAATATACCTGCTGGTCCTTCTGATTATAGATGATATTGCTGGTATTGAAGTCTCCGTGGATGAATATACAAAAGGGGGCCTTGAGCTCTGATTCTATATCGCTTAAAATTCTGATGACACTATTCAGAGAGAGTGTGGTCAGCGAGCCTATACCAACCTCGGAAAAGTCGAATTCAGGATGAATGGTCAGGATGTCGTCGATGCGCTGGGAGAGCTGGTCCATAAAACCTGAACTAACAGGTTTGTTTTTGATGGTGTCATGCCAGATCAGGGTCAGGGTTTCCTTCAGAATGAACATTGAGTTAGCCAGAGTTTCATCATCCTGGGTCAAAATTGTTTCCTGCAGGGAGCATCCAGGCAGAAATTCCAGCAGCATGGAGGCGCTGTTTTTGCCCTGGGTATAACTGAAAACCTTTGGAACCAGGCTGGGGAAGATTCTTTTCCAGGTTTCGATGTTTTCTTTTTCCCTGGATATTTTCCGGGTCTTGCCTTCCTTGAAAAGAACCGCCTGGCTTCCGCTTCGGGATGAATCCATGACTTTGCCTATTCTGCATCCGGACCTGGACTCCCAAATGGATTCAAATCCTACGTCCTGTATGGAGATGCCGTTGTTGATGGAATCGAGGTTCTCAACCAGGGCATGGTATTGATGGACTTTCAACTTTTCTCCGAACACTGAAAATATAACAGCTTCCCCGATGTTGAGCAGGGCGTCCCCCATTCTTTCCAGATAACGGAATATGAATATGCAGGTAATGAGATCCTGCTTGTTTTTTTGGGAGTCCAGTTCTTCAATGATCTGGTCAAAAACGCGTTTAAAGAGCTTGTCTATGACGAACTCGGTCTTGCAGATGTTCAGGGCGTAGTTTAGATCCCTGGTAAAGAGTCCATGCACTACTATTTCCAGGGCATCTGAGAGTTGCTGGAAAAAGGGGCGATAATTATAATTGTCCAGATAATCAACGCTGCTCAGGTAGTTTAGCTGATCTACAATATAAACGGAAAAATCGCTTATTTTTTCCAGATTGTTGCTGATGATATTGGTTGCCCGGATAAAGTCCACCTGTCTCTTGTTCAGGTTTTCCTCCCCGTGAATACGGGAGAAGCACAGGTTTTCAATGACAGCTTTGTAGTTGTCTATGCGGTCGTCCCTGGACTTGACCTTGTCCACCAGGTCCGGACTGGGGTCCTGAATGATTTTTAAAGTGTCCTCCAGTTGTCTGCCGACTTCCAGGACCATAAAGCGGATTTTTTCTTCCAGGTCAATGAAATAAGGCATTTATCCGTCCTTGGAGACGTTATTCTGTTTGTAGTCGCAAGGCTCTTCCAGATACTCAGGCGAGGACTCATCTTCAGCCCATTTAAAGCTTAAATCCAGGGTTATTTCTCCGTCCTTTTTCCTGGCCTTGATAATAAACTTTATTAGCCCGCATGGCTCTAGATTCAGCAATTCTTCTTTGCTTGAAAAATGAATTTCGCCCTGCTGGAACCCCTCTTTTAAGGCGTCCAGATATTTGCAGATGGTTTCCCTGTCCTGCAGGGATTCCAGAAAAAATCTCTTCTCCCGTCTCATTATACTTCCAGCCTTGCCTTGTACTCGTTCATGACTTTCCGGCGATCAAAGCCGCCAATTATCAGTGACTTCCTTATGTTCAAATCATCCCAGGCGGGCTGCACTCCAATTTCCCGGTAATACTTGGCGGCCTCTATTTTGGTGGGGTCCTTGAGTTTTTCCCCCAAGTGGGCGTCATCGCCCATAAATACCAGCAAAGGCCTCCTGGATCTGTTTCTGGACTTGTTCTGGCGGATGATGACATTGACCAGGAACTCGGTATATTCTCTGGACTGGGGGTTCCAGACTTCATACCCGTCTATGTCGTAATCGCAAAGCAGTATGGGCCAGAACTGTTCAGGGTGGGGCACTACTATTCCGCACCCCAGACTTCTGGCCTCTTCGATGACTTCGGAGGTGCGGTAAAAGTATTCCAGGCTGAAGTTGGTCTTGACGATTTTCTTCACGGACTTGATGAATACCTGGACCCTGTTGATGAACTGGTCGGGGTAAAGATATCTCTGACCGTCCACAAAGTCCCGCAGCAGTTTGTTTTTCAAAAAGTCTCTGGATATGGTATTTTCGTGTTCCATGAGCAGGCGGTAAAGCTTGTAGGTCTGCACTCTGGCGAATTGAACAACATCTTCCCCGACTCCGGTGCCTTCAGCGGCCAGTTGCAGATAGTCCTCCCACTTGGGGTCCATGAAGGTGTCCAGAAGATCAAAAAGCTGTCTGGAGCGGTATTCATAGGTGTGGTTAAGCATTGATCTCAGAACGCCCGCCCTGTCAGGATCCTCAAGCCTGCAGTGCAGCAACAGCTGGACTTTGCGCTGAAATCCCCTGGAATAACAGTCAATTTCCGCACCATAGTATTTATCGTCGTAAGTCAAAAGTTCGTTATGCTGGGTGGGGATGATAAGTTCCTGCTCCTTATTGGGGAAGGTGTTGTCGATCCTTTTTTTGATGAGTTCCATGGGGATGTATTCCGGGTGCCAGTGCACAGCCAGAACAGTCTTCTGATTGGGGTGCTCGTTGAGCGGAGTGATGATTTTATACATCTCATCGGGTGTTATCTGGACACAGACAATTTCTGCCAGGATCCTCTGGTCCATTTCCGTGATGTCCGGCATGGCGGTCTCGGGATCGTACTTGATTTTGTCTTGATCAGACTGTTTATGCTGCATCGAGGTATTCATAACTTATCTATTTGTATTGCCTGTGGCAGTCTTTCTGTATCTGGTTTACTTCCAGGCATTTCTGAAAGAAATTTCGGGAATCGTTCTGTTCAAAGCTCTCATGCATTTCCCGGACCTTGTCTTTGAATTTCAGGTAAAAATCATCGCCGTAACCTGGGTACTGAACCATGGTTTCCGAATCCTGTATAAATGAAATCAAGTCTTTTTCAGGGGGCAACTGGTAATTGCGGGCGTTTCTCAGTATTCCGGCAAAGTTTTTTTTCATTCTTTTTTTCAGGATCTTATAGCCTGTATTGCCTCCGGGTGCAGCAGGAGAGGGTGCAGGCTGGACTGCTTCGCTCCTGACACGTTCTCCTGCTCCGGAATTATCTGCAATCAGGCCTCGGAATACTTTTTTTACCCTGCCTTTCAGTCCTGAGCGCTTGAATTTCATCCCGGCCTTGAGTTTTTTAAGGGCGTTTTTTCTGTCTTTCGTTTTATTGTACGACTCTTTATTTTCTGGTTCAGTCCTGGCCTTCTCCAGCTTGACCCTGAGGGTTAAGCCCAGTTCATGTGGATAAAAAGTTAACTTGAGTTTACGAATTTTTTTCCAGTCTATACTATGACCTTGCAGCTCAATTTTTGATTTTTCCACATCCTGGGCCAGATTCGATAAAAAAGTAGATGCCTCTGCGTGGGTGAAATTCTCTGAAAATTTTTTGCTATTACTCATACTCCTCCCTGTGACCTGCAAGCCTGTCATAAAGGAGAAAAAAGAAGAAGATTACTGAACCACAAAGACACAATTAACTGATAACAATTTCTTGTATTTTATGACAGGGTTTTTGCGGTGAGTCGTTATTGTGCAGATAATCCAGGAAAGGTCAGTGGTCAATGGCAGTCAGTCCGTGCGGGAACGACTGAACAAATGCTTTTATCTCGTCCCTGACCCTGCGGTAATGCTCAAGGGCTTCCTCTTCTGTGGCGGCCTTCCGGGCCAGAAAGGGGGGATCGTCAAAGCCACGGTGAATTTTCTGAGCCATGGTAAAGAACAGGGGACAGTTTTCCCGAGCATGACCGCACAAGGTAATCACGTAATCAAACTGCATATCCGGCAGTTCCTCAATAAGCTTGGATGTCTGCCTGGATATGTCCACTCCGGCCTCAGACATGACCCGTACCGCGAGGGGATCTAGGGAGCTTTTTCTGACGCCCGCGGAAAAGGCCTGGAAATCGTCCTTTTGCAGGACCCTGGTCCAGCCCTCCGCCATCTGGCTACGGCAGGAGTTGCCTGTGCAAAGAAATAAGATTGAAGTGTCAGGGGATTTCATCTTGCCTCCTTTTGCCCGGTGTTTATGTTTAGACAGCTCAGAATCACTCACTTTGATACCAAAAGATTTTTTTGCCCACAGATCACACCCAGTGAAATCCGTCCCAGTGAAACCCCTTTGGGGAGTCCCATGGGACTGTTTCACGGGATCAACTGCGCTGAGACTTCGTCACCGGGCTGGCAGCTTGACACAGATGGAAGAGATTGAAAAGAGATATATTTTTCCTTGCGGGAATAAGACCCCAGTGAAACCCTGCTCCGCAGGAACGCTTTCAGCGTTGTTTCACGGGGCAGGCCCCCAGTTGAATCCTTTCAGGGCAGCTGTCGCTGCATTCAATCA
>PWSL01000103.1 GCA_003563255.1 Desulfonatronospira sp.
GGTCCAGGCGGTTCAGAATATTTGCAGGCAGAAAATTCCCCAGAAGATTCAGGGCGTTTTTTCTGTCTGAAAAAACATTCTTGAATATCTTGTCGTGAGCTTGTTTAATTTTTGACATGATTTGGTTTGATAATACAGCTCGTGATGCCTGTGTTAGGGGCTGCTTGAAAATGCCATAAAACGCCGGTTTAAAATTGTTGTTTTGGAGCAACCGCCAGCTCCAGACATAAAGGTTGATGCCGGCGGTTGCCTGTGCGGAGCTATTGTTCCTGAATCTGGTCTTTCATCCTGTAGCTTTTGCCTTCGATAATGTGGCTGGAGCCACAAAAAAATGGTGTCCCCAGGCTGGAGCCTGGGAACAAGAGCAAATATCCTGAAATTAGCAAGTACCTGATTTTAGTGCCAATACGATTATAGTTACTTAGAAGAATCCTTGATGGGCAGGCCTGCCAGAGCTGTACGGGATATGACGTGGTTTACCCGGTTAAATAAGATTTGAGCCAATATAAATGACTGCTCAAATCTTAGCTTGAGGCGCACAGGGCATACCATGGAAGATAGCGGTTACTGAAATCACGTGCAGTAATAATAGATACTTAAACCTCAAGCAATTTAACCGGGTAGACGGTTTGACGGTCGTTACAGATAAAGCGGGCTATGCGGGGCATGAGATACCTCCTTTAAGGCTTGTGGTTGAGCTGTTGGAAGAATGGATAGCATAAGCTGAAATAAAACGCAAAAAGAGACTGTCCCCTTCTTCCATTCAATAAAAAAGAAGCCCCCGTTTCTACAGCTTCGGGGGCTTAGTACTTCCGTCGGTACTTCTACCGGCAACGGCTATGGGCAACAGGATATAACCTGTTGAAATATTTGGCGTCCCCAAGGGGGTTTGAACCCCTGTTTTCGGCGTGAGAGGCCGACGTCCTGGGCCGCTAGACGATGGGGACGCTTTAAATGGTGGGCCGTGCAGGGATCGAACCTGCGACTCTCTGCTTAAAAGGCAGATACTCTACCGGCTGAGTTAACGGCCCCCTGTTCGAAACGATATAAGATACTCATCGGGATAGAATTTGTCAACAAAAAATCCAGTTCATTGCTTCCTGATCTGGTCCATGCCTCCCATGTAAGGCCTGAGCACTTCAGGGATCACAATGCTGCCGTCTTTTTGCTGGCAGTTTTCAATGATTGCCACCAGGGCACGTCCTACCGCCAGCCCGGAACCATTCAGGGTATGCACAAGGCGGCTTTTCTTGCCCTGCCTGGGCTTATACCTGATATCCCCCCGCCTGGCCTGGAAATCCGTGAAATTGGAACAGGAGGAAATCTCCCGGTACTTGCCCTGCCCCGGCAGCCAGACCTCTATATCATAGGTCTTGGCCGCGCCGAAGCCAAGATCACCGGTGCAGAGGCTGACCACCCGGTAGTGAAGTCCCAGTCGCTTAAGAATCTCTTCAGCATGGCCCAGAAGCAGATCCAGTTGCTGAAAGGAGTCGTCTGGATGGGCAAAGCGCACCAGCTCCACCTTGTTGAACTGGTGCTGCCTGATTATGCCCTTGGTATCCTTGCCGTGGGACCCCGCCTCGGATCGGAAGCACCCGGTAAAGGCGGCATAAGCCAGGGGAAGCCGGTCTTCATCCAGTATTTCACCCCTGTGGATGTTGGTCAGGGGCACCTCGGCAGTGGGTATGAGGTAGTATTCCCAGTTTTCCAGCTTGAACAGATCCTCTGCAAATTTCGGGAGCTGTCCGGTGGCGGTCATGCTTTCACGGTTGACGATCATGGGTGGCATGGTCTCCTGGTAGCCGTGTTCCCCGGTCTGCACGTCCAGCATAAAATTTATAAGGGCCCTCTCCAGGCGCGCTCCCCAACCCAAGTAGATGACAAACCTTGATCCGGTCATTCTGGCTGCATGCTCAAAGTCCAGCCCCCCCAGTTCAACGCCCAGGTCCCAGTGCTCCCGGGGCTGAAAATCCATGGGGGGCTTTTCTCCCCAGGTCCTGACCTCCAGGTTGTCCTCCTCGCTGCTGCCCACCGGCACATCCTCGGCCGGGATATTAGGCACTGTCAGAAGCCACTCCTGTACCTGCCTGTCCAACCCTTTAAGCTCACCATCCAGTTCCTTGATGGTTTCGGAAAGCTCGGACAATCCTTCCAGAGCCTGGTCCGGATCGCGCCCCTCCCTCTTGGCCAGAGCCACTTCCTGGGATGCCTGATTACGCCTGGTCTTGAGTTCCTGTACTTTACGGGTAAGTTCCCTTCTTTGCTGCTCCATCTTTAGAAAGTCATCCAGATCCTGAGCCGCACCCCTGTTTTGAATGCTTCTGGCCACTACCTCAGGATTGTTTCTGACAAGTTTTATATCCAGCATCAGCTGCTCCTTTATGTCGGAAAAATTTTCGCGGAAAAAAAGATGCCTGCCCCAAAAAAGGCTGGATGTCAAACCAGCCGGCCCTGAAAATCCCGCCTGACAAGGATACAAAAAAAATTATTAAAAATGTTAGCACTCGGTCTTGACGAGTGCTAACATTTTTATTATATATCTCAAGTTTTCAACAAAACCAAACAAAATTCTATAATGGAGGTAAGGATTATGAACTTGAAGCCGTTGCATGACCGTGTATTGGTCAAACGTCTTGAGGAAGAAGAAGTGACCAAGGGAGGTATCATCATTCCGGACACAGCCAAGGAAAAGCCCATCAAAGGAGAAGTTGTGGCTGTAGGTCCCGGCAAGACGGGTGATGACGGAAAAAATCTGCCCATGACCGTCAAAACCGGAGACATCGTCCTGTTCAATAAGTACGCCGGCACAGAAGTCAAGATCGATGACATAGAGCATCTGGTGATGCGTGAAGACGACATTTTGGCCATTATCGATTAACATAATACCCATTCAGATATTTTAAGGAGGAATTTATATGGCTGCCAAGCATGTATTGTTCGATGTGAAAGCAAGAGAGAAACTCCAGAAGGGCATGGACCAGCTGGCCCGCGCGGTCAAGGTCACCCTGGGCCCCAAGGGGCGCAACGTGGTAATTGAAAAGTCCTTTGGAGCACCTACCATCACCAAGGACGGAGTAACCGTAGCCAAAGAGATCGAGCTGGAAGACAAGTTCGAAAACATGGGCGCGCAGATGGTCAAGGAAGTCGCTTCAAAAACCAGCGACGTAGCCGGAGACGGAACAACCACAGCCACAGTCCTGGCCCAGGCGATCTTCAATGAAGGCATCAAGCTGGTGGCCGCCGGCCGCAACCCCATGGCCATCAAGCGCGGTGTTGAAAAAGCAGTTGAGACCGTAGTGGCCGAACTGGACAAGATAACCAAACCCACCAGGGATCAGAAGGAAATCGCCCAGGTAGGCACCATTTCCGCCAACTCTGATCCCACCATCGGCAACATCATCGCCGAAGCCATGAACAAGGTGGGCAAGGAAGGCGTAATCACCGTAGAAGAGGCCAAAGGCCTGGAAACAACTCTGGACGTAGTGGAAGGCATGCAGTTTGACCGCGGCTACCTCTCACCTTACTTTGTCACAGACGCTGAAAAAATGGTCAGCGAGATGGACGACCCCATGATCCTCATCTGCGAGAAAAAGATCTCCGCCATGAAGGACCTTTTGCCCGTCCTGGAACAGGTGGCCAAGATGAGCAAGCCCCTGGTGATCATTGCTGAAGACATTGAAGGCGAAGCCCTGGCCACCCTGGTGGTGAACAAGCTGCGCGGCACCCTGCAGGTGACTGCAGTCAAGGCCCCGGGCTTCGGCGAGCGCCGCAAGGCCATGCTCCAGGATATCGCCATTCTTACCGGCGGACAGGTGATCTCCGAAGACGTTGGGTTCAAGCTTGAAAACGCTACCGTCAACGATCTGGGCAAGGCCAAGCGCGTAGTCATTGACAAGGAAAACACCACTATTGTGGACGGTGCAGGCAAGGCCGAAGACATCAAGGCCAGGATTAAACAGCTCCGCGCAGAGATCGATGAAACCACCTCCGATTATGACCGCGAAAAGCTGCAGGAACGTCTGGCCAAGATCGTGGGCGGCGTTGCAGTCATCAATGTGGGCGCAGCCACTGAGAGCGAGATGAAAGAGAAAAAGGCCAGGGTTGAAGATGCCCTCAACGCCACCCGGGCCGCCGTGGAAGAAGGTATCGTACCTGGAGGCGGAGTAGCCTACATCCGCGCCCTGCCTTCCCTGGACAACGTCAAGGCAGCAGACGATGATGAAATCTCCGGCGTGGATATCGTGCGCAAGGCCATGGTTGAGCCCCTGCGCCAGATCTGCATCAACGCCGGGTTTGAAGGCGCACTCATAATTGAAAAGGTCAAGGACAGCAAGGACGGTAATGGCTTCAACGCGGCCACCGGAGAATACGAAGACCTCATAGCTGCCGGGGTGATCGACCCCAAAAAGGTCACCCGCATCGCACTGCAGAATGCTTCTTCCGTTGCATCCCTGCTCATGACCACCGAGGCTGCCATAGCTGAAAAGCCCGAGGACAAGAAAGAAGGCGGAGCCCCGGGCGGAATGGGAGGCATGGGCGGAATGGGAGGCATGGGCGGAATGTACTAACCTCCCTGCCGTCGGCAATAATATATAACAAGGACCGGGTCAGTCACCCGGTCCTTTTTTTATATCTCCACTGCCTCTCCTGGTTCCGGCATAAAGCCCTGTACCTGTTCCTTGTGCAGAAAGCTTTGAAGCTGGTCTTTATGCCTGCGTCGCTCGCCGCGCTGCATGTGGACCAGAGCTGCCTGACGGATATCTGCTGTACGCACCATGGAGGCCACCTGCTCTGCGCTGTTGTGCCCAGCCGTATGTCCCTTCAGAGTAAAGGCCTCGCAGATGGCAAGGTCGCAGCCCTGCAGCTCCAGCCATGCATCCTGCTGCAGCCTCCCGTCCCCGCTGTAAAATAACGTCTTGCCACCGCTTATGAACTTTATCCCGAGACATGGGACCGCGTGCTCTACAGGCAGGGCTACAGCCTCTACACCTGCCAGCTGAAGCATTGCCCCGGGATAAGCCTGTTCGAAAATAATCTCAAACCCCAGACGATCCCATTTACCAGGATAGGCGAGTTCCATGGCCTTTTTTACAGTTTCAAAAGTGTCAGGGCCTCCGCCCAACTGCAAAGGTCTGGACCTGCCGTGCTCGCTGATGCGAATTAAAAGTTGCGGCAGTCCAAGGAAATGATCTCCATGCAGGTGCGAGATCCATACTGCGTCGAGTTCCAGTGGATCCGGCACCAGTCTCCAGTATGCTGGAGCAGCGGTAAATCCGCAATCCAGAAGAATCATCACTGTTGCGCCATTATTCTTTGCCCTGACCAGGATACTGGTGTTGGGAAGGTTCTCGTCAAAGGCTTCCCCAACACCGCAAAATAGAGTCTTCATAGCCCCTCCCCGGTCCTTAACCGGGCCTGTCCGTATACAGCCAGGAGGCGGGGGGTGTTTTACCCTTGAAAAATTCCTCCACTCCGGCCCGGTCATCTGAATGTACCTGAAGGCTGCTCAGGGGCAACGGCTTCGCCCGGCCGCCGAAAACCTTCAAGGCCCGGTCAAAAAATTCCCCCTGCACAAAACAGGCCTTTATCCTGACAAAGCGTCCCAGTCCCTCCCAGGTGGTGCGAAGTGCGACCATATGTTCTCTGTCCGGAGGACAGGTCAGTATGTTGCCGGTCTTGATGAGTGCCTTTAAAACCCTGGATGGCAGCACTGCCGACCAGGTTCCCAGGTTCTTCAGAAGCAGTGGTTCCAGGGCCAGAAAATAGTGCTCGTCAATGCGGCAGGCCATGGAAAAGCCCGGCACGTTTAAAATATGATCGTCCAGCCTGTACTTCTCCCCCAGCACTCTTTGCAGGTCCCCTGCAAGTTCTGTATAATCTGTAAGTGTCATAAAAGCATCCTTCACCAGAGCAGTTTATTCCTCACATGCACTCAAAGCAGGGGGCAGGCATCCCTGCATAAATTTATTGTAAGCATTCAGGAGGTGCCGGAACCGGCATGGGGACTGTCCCCAGGCCTGAGGTCGGGGGGGAATCGAAATGATCAGAAAAGACCCTTGATCTGCTTCTGGGTGATATTGAAGGCCACTGAGAACATATGGTGAATAAAATCTACATACTCTACGGATACGTAATCCGGAGCTGTTATCCTTGCAGGGGCGAAATTGACGATTCCCTTGATCCCGCCCTCGATCAGGTAGTTGGCGGCTCTCTGAGCTCTTTCCGGGGGAGTTGTGATCACCCCTATTTCCACGTTCATCTCCTGGGTGCTTTCAGGCAGTTTGCTGGAACAATTGACTTCAAGTCCTGCAATTTCCTCGCCTATCTTGAAGGGGTCGCAATCAAAGGCCGCTACAATGACAAAGCCTCTTTTGCGCAGCATATTGTGCCGTAAAAGGGCACGACCCAGATTGCCCACGCCCACCAGGACCACGTTCCAGTTCCTGTCCAGTCCCAGGCTTTGTCTGATGGCTCCGCGGAGCTCATGAACATAATAGCCCACCCCTCGAACGCCGAATTCGCCGAAGTAAGCCAGATCCTTGCGTATCTGGGAAGGATTTACCCCGCACAGGTGAGCCAGCTTTTCAGATGAAATGACTTTCAGTCCCTGCTGCTCCATTACTTCCAGTTCCTGTACATAGACGGCCAGCCTGGAAATTGTGGCCCGGGGTATACGTTCAAATTTTAGATAGTGCATAGTGAAATTTTTAACAATCACCGTCAGAAAAAAGGGAGGGGGATGCCCCCTCCCTTATAGTAAGGTCAGGTCTAGATGAAAGGATTAGCGAACAGCAGAATCAGGTTGATAACCAGAGCGTAAATAGCCAGAGACTCAATCATGGCAAGACCGATCAGCAGGGTAACGGTGATTTTACCGCCTGCCTCCGGGTTGCGGGCTGTACCTTCACAAGCGCCCTTCAGACCCAGGCCCTGTCCAATGCCGGTACCGATGGCGGCAATACCCATGCCCAGACCTGTGGCCAGGGCGATGTTGCCGATAACTTCGGGTGCCACTTCAGATGCAAATGCGGCACTGGCAAGACCTACGAAAAACACGGTGTGAAAGATAATCAACAAAGACTTACGCATTACAAAACCTCCTAAGATTTATTTGTTCGGTCAAAAGACCATTTCCCCCGATAATAATCACGTCCCCAACCGGTTGTCGTGCTAGCAAGTCAGCGGTCCGGTGCAGCAGGCTTCAGGGCCATGAAACCAGATATTAGCACTACAGCAAAACTTATAAAATTTTATGCCTCAATTGGGGACAGGCACCCCCGCACTTATTTTTATTGAAAATGATCTTGGTTTTATTGGAAAAAATAAGTGCGGGGAGAGCCAGTCCCCGGAGGTAAATAAATAAGTTTCGCTGTA
>PWSL01000523.1 GCA_003563255.1 Desulfonatronospira sp.
AAGTACGCAAAGTTAAAGTCGCGAAGCAGATGTTTTGTCCAAAACCGGGAAACGGTTTTGGACAAGGCTGCCTTTTCATTTGCCGCTACCCGGCAAATGAAAAAACCTTCCTGACTTCCTTTGCGACCTTTGCGTCTTGAGTGAGTCTTCGAACGGGCAGTTAAGAATTTTTTCTTGGGTTGCGGGCACAGCCCGCCTAAGAAGTCTTCACACAAATGCCCAACTTCCGCATTTTATGATGAAGTGTGGAACGCGGCAGGCCCAGTAAAGTGGCAGCCCCTTTAGGGCCGGAAATAACACCCTTTGTAATATGCAATACATTTTTAATATGTCTTCTTTCAACATCCTGAAGATTCATATATTTAA
Organism: Desulfonatronospira sp.; assembly: GCA_003563255.1. GTDB lineage: Bacteria > Desulfobacterota > Desulfovibrionia > Desulfovibrionales > Desulfonatronovibrionaceae > Desulfonatronospira. The sequence continues at coordinate 367 of PWSL01000523.1, forward strand.
TATCGATATTTTCTATATTATCAGTTTGATTATTATTTTTTTGTATATTATAATTCGAATCAACCATTAATAACATCTCTTTTATGGTCTTAGAATCGAGTTTGTTATGTATAAAATTATTAACTAGAATTTGGTTTATGATATTTTTTAATTCTCTTATATTTCCAGGCCAATGGTGATCTAAAAAAATATGATTAATTTCATCTGATAATGTAATTTTTGGCAATCCAAGTGATGATGATAATTCATTTATAAAATATCTGGACAGCACTGGTATATCTTCTGGTCTCTCTCGCAGTGGTGGTATTTCAAGTATATATGTCGATAATCGATAATAAAAGTCCTGGCGTAATTTACCCTTCTTTAAAGCCCTTTCAACATCTATATTAGTAGCTGCGATAATTCTGGTCTGTACTGGAATGGAAATACTTTCCCCGACTCGCTGAAAACTCTGATAATCCAACACATGCAATATCTTGCTTTGCATTTCAAGGCTTAGTTCTGCAATTTCATCCAAGAACAAAGTCCCCTTTTGAGCAAGTTCCAACCTGCCCACTCTTGATGATGCAGCCCCGGTAAAAGCTCCTTTGGCATGTCCGAAAAACTCGCTTTCAAAAAGGCTTGAAGCGATAGCAGGGCAATTGACATGTACAAAAATATTATTGTGACGATTGCTTAATGAATGTATTACATTCGCCAAGTGAGATTTTCCAGTGCCAGTCTCACCAAGAAGAAGAACGGGTATCTCGAGTCTGGCTAATTTATTAGCTATTTTCATAACCTGTCGCATTCTGGGATTCACATATATAAAATCTTCCTGAGAGCTACTCAAATCGCTGGAATAAGTAATATTTGTTGCAATCCCCCGCTCATTTTGCTCGATTGCTATCAAAGCACCAATGCAAATGGCAACGTAAGGTGATATCTCCAAAAAAAACTCCATTATTGTGTATAGATTTTCAGGCTTTTGTACAAAAGAACAATGAATTGTTCCAATAATATCGTCATTTAGAATTAAAGGAAATGCCATAGTGGTTCTCAGTCCAGCCTCAGCCAGAGGGTTTTGCATTGACTCTGTGAAATGCTGGGCAATATCTGTTATTACTACAGGCTTTCCTGTTGATATAACATGTCCTGCAACAGTAACTTTTTCAGCTTTGCGTGTTGGAGATAGTGCATTTACAACAGTTCCCTCCGCTGCTGCAAAGAAGCTTATCAGCTCACTGTTGGGGTCGTATAAGTTGATGCACAGGCGATCAAAAGAAAACTGCTGTTTGATCAGCCTTGAAAGAGATTGAAAAAAAGAAGACCTGGAGGTTGTAGAGCTTACTCCCCTGACCAACTCTCTGGTGATAACTTCAGAGGAAATTGTACTTGAAGGCTTTTTTGGGGGCATTTTGTTTACTCCTACCCGATTATACCATTTATCAGTAACCATTCAGGGAGTCCTCGTTGGTGATTACTGGCACAAGGCCAGGGGACTGTCCCCGCTAAGTAATGATTATGCAGCTTCACAAAATTTCACGCCAGAACTTTGTGAATTTGTGCAGGAAAGGTATCGCGGGGACTGTCCCCGGGCCGGTTCCGACACCCCCTGAATGGTTACATTCATCATATTTTGCGCGTATCTGTCTGCCTGACTTATGCATTTCCATACTGGCCTGTTGCCCGTATATAGTGCCCAAATTAAGGTATAATGTCTATATATGGGCACAAAGTTTTTTTCAGCAGAGATTGGCCCTGCTAAAGAAATATTTAATTTCAGGCAGATAAGTCATTGGCAAGCCACTTGCTAATTTGGAATAAGGCTTGCTTAACTTTGGTAGAACACTTTTTTTGCTGGTATCTGTTTAGCGCTTTGCATGTGTGGCACGGGGACTGGCTCTTCCGGGACCCGCTTGTCCCAGAAAATGAGATATTTTAAGCACAAAATGATGCTGAAGTGGGTCCCGGAGTGCCTGTCCCCTGCTTTCCTTAAAAGCGCTAAACAGATACATTGCTGAGAACCAACCCTTTTTATCCTGAATAAACACTATATAAAATGCTTACAGGAGGTGCGTTTATGCAGATTGGCTATATCGGACTGGGACTCATGGGAGGACCATTGGCAAGAAACCTGATCAGGGCAGGTAAGAACGTGCTTGTCTATGACCTGAAAGAAGAAGCCGTGGACCGGACACTGGAAGCAGGCAGCACTGGAGAAAAGGCCGCCTCTCTGTCCGATCTGGCCGGCTGTGAACTTGTATTTACCAGTCTTCCCCTGCCCGGGCATGTTAAGGGTACAATGCTGGGTGATGATGGGCTGTATACCAAACTGAGCCAGGGAGCCACTCATATTGAGCTTTCCACCATAGATCCCGGCACAGCCAATGAATTGCATACCGCAGCTGCAGCCAAGGGAATTGGCTATATTCAATGCACCCTGGGCAAAACTCCGGCCCATGCGGAAAAGGCTGAGGAACCCATGTTCATCGGCGGTGACAAGGCCCTGGTGGACAAGTACCAGGATATTTTCAAGATCATCGGTATCCCCAATTATGTGGGGAGCATTGAGGCTTCCTGCGCGGTAAAGCTCATCTCCAATATGATAGGCATGACCAACGTGGCTGTCCTGGCCGAGGGCATCCGGGTGGGAGAGAAGGCAGGGCTGGACCGCAACCAACTGCTCGAACTGCTGTCCGATACCGGAGCACGCAGTTTTCAGATGGATGTCCGTGGTCCCTGGATTGCTGCTGACGATTTTAAACCCAGGTTTGCCGTGGACCTGGCCCTGAAAGACGTGCGTCTAGGCCTGGAAATGGCCAGGGCCTGGAATCTGGATCTAAAAGCCATGGAGGCTGCCCTGAAGTACTTCCAGAAATGCAGTGAATCCGGGTTTGGCCAGGAAGACTGCAACGCTGTGTGCAAAATTGTTGGTGAATAAATTTTCCGGCCTGATCCCAATCCAGAGTGGGGAAAACCGGTGCGGTGAATTCCGGATTAATATATAGGCATATAATCCTCAACCAAAGGAGAAACAGTATGAAGAAGCTTGTATTAACCCTTGCAGCCCTGGCGCTTTTGCTGGGAGTATCTCCGGCCAAGGCCGAGTACCAGTCCATGACCATCAGGGCGGCCACAGCCAACCCTGAAGGCAGTCTGCACACCACGGCCATTAACAAGTTCAAGGAGATTGTGGAACGCGAATCCGATGGAAAGATCAATGTCCGGACCTTCTATGGCGGTTCCATGGGAGATGAACAGGCCAATGTCAGACAGCTGCGCAACCAGGAAATCCACCTGGCCGTGCTGGCGGTTGGCAACCTGACCCCTTTTGCTGCCCAGGCCAACATCTACTATCTGCCCTACATGTTTCCAACAATAGAGAAGGCTTACACTCTCCTGGAGCATGAGGAATTCAACGCCAGAACAGCCGACACAATCGCGTCCCAAAGCGGTACCCGTCCCCTTTCCTGGCTTATCGGCGGATACCGTCATCTGACCAACTCCAGACATCCTGTAACAACCATCGATGATCTGCAGGGTCTGAGAATCAGGACTCCTCCTGTGGCAATTCAGCTGGATTCCTTTCGTTCCTGGGGAGTTGAACCCCATCCTCTGGCCTGGGTTGAAACATTCAGCGCTCTTCAACAGGGAGTAATAGACGGGCAGGAAAACCCCCACGCGGTAAATCGGGACCAGAAGTTCTGGGAAGTCCAGAAATATATTACTGAACTGCACTATCTGCTGTGGGTTGGTCCCATGCTGGTCAGCGAAAGATGGTACCAGGGTCTTGATCCGGCAACCAAAGATCTGGTTACCAGGGCTGCCGCTGAAGCTGCGGCATATGAATGGGAATGGGCTGCCGAACAGGATCAGATAGCCCTGCAGGACTGCCTGGATAATGGAATGGAGCTGTATCAGCTGGAAGATGAAGAGGTCTGGATGGAAAAGGCCCGGACTTTGTGGCCCAAATTCCATGAGCAGGTCGGCGGCGAAGAAGTCATTAACGAGGCCATGGCCATAATGGAAAACTAGGGCATAAAACATTCGTCAACATTAAACCAGGAGGCAGGCAGCCATGGCCAAAATATTCCTGCGATTTATCGGCAAACTCTACGATAATTTCGAAGAGATTTTTTGCGCTCTGACCATGGGGATCATGGTCGCCTGCCTCATGATTCAGGTCGGGGTCCGCTGGACCACCGGTGCAGGCATGGCCTGGACAGAAGAGCTGAGCCGTTATGCCTTTATCTGGACGGTTTTTATCGGGGCGGCCCTGGTGGCCAAGCATGGCTCACATGTACGCATTTCCGCCCAGTTTATGCTGATGCCCATTAAAGTCCGTCTTGCCTTCCGTTTTTTCACAGATCTCATGTGGGTCGGTTTCAATCTCTATTTTGCCTGGTTGAGCTGGCAAGTGATTTCCGGGGGACTGGCATTTCCCGAATATTCTCCGGTTTTGGGAATCGTCAGAGGGTATGTGGAAATGATCATTCCACTGGGGTTTGTGCTCATGAGCTGGCGTATCCTTGAGGGATACCTCAGGCGCTGGAGGCAGGGAAACCTGACAGAACTGGTGGAGCAGGTTCACTAAAGGAGGCTGGGCAGTCATGGAAGTGAGCATATTTTCACTGGAAATCAGTATATTGACAATGGTTCTCCTGTCGCTGGGCGGGATGTTCCTACTGGGCATGCCCGTGTTCATGAGCCTGGCGGTAGCCTCGGCACTAGCTCTGAGCTACGGTGGCTACCTGCCCATGTCCGTAATACACAACTCCATCTTTGACGGTCTGAACATCTTTCCCCTGCTGGCCATTCCCTGCTTCGTGATCGCCGGGACCCTCATGGAATACGGCAATATCACCAAGCAGATCGTAGACGTGGTCAAACAGCTGGTGGGCAGAATGTATGGTGGTCTGGGCTTGACCACTATTGTGGCCTGTACGTTTTTTGCAGCCATCTCCGGCTCGGGGCCGGGCACGGTAGCCGCTGTGGGCACCATTCTTGTACCGGCCATGATCCGCACAGGATACAGCAAGGAATACGCCGCTTCAGTAGCCTCGTCCGGGGGCACCATCGGCCTGCTGATCCCGCCCAGCAATCCCATGATAATTTATGCCATCCTGGGCAACGTATCTGTGACCGCTATGTTCACAGCCGGCTTTCTTCCGGGGTTTATCGTCGGTTTCTCAATGTGCATAACCGCCTGGCTGATTGCCCGGCAAAAAGGGTTCGGCCGCAGCGAAGAGCTTCCGCCTTTTAATTTGAGACATTTTCTGCTCAGCTGTGTGAAGGGTTTTTTCTCCCTGATAACTCCGTTTATAATCCTCGGATCCATCTATTCAGGCCTGGCTACCCCGGTGGAGGCTTCAGTGCTGGCCATCGCCTGGGCATTGTTTGTAGGGTTCGTGATAAACCGCGCATTGACCCTGTCTGCGGTGTACAAGTCTTTACTGGAAGGCGCGCTGATCTGTGGTGCGGTTCTTTTGATAGTGGGTACCTCCACCCTGTTCGGAAGAATATTGACTTTTGAGGAAGCCCCGCAACTTATGGCCCAGATGGCCCTTAGCGTGTCGGAAAATCCCTACATAATCCTGCTCATGATTGTCGGTGTGCTGCTCATCCTGGGGATGTTCATGGAGACCCTCTCCACCATCATTATTCTGGTACCGGTATTTATGCCCATGATCCATATTATAGGTATCGACCCGGTGCACTTCGGCATCATCCTTGTGCTCACCAACCAGATAGCTCTGTCCACTCCGCCGCTGGGGGTCAATCTATTTGTAGCCTCGCGTATTTCCAATGTTTCAGTGGAGCGGATCGCCGTGGGAGTTATTCCGTACATAATAGCCATGTTGATATGTACTCTTTTGATAGTCTTCTTCCCAAAAATTTCAACAATATTGCCTGAGCTCATTCTGGGCTACGGAAGGTAGCAATATCCAGGACCCGGCAGTAGAAAAAAGATAATTAGGAGTCTTAATATGCCTTTTGGTTACAACGGAAAAATACTGGTCGTGGATCTGACCAACCAGACCTGGTCCGTGGATGAGCATGATGATGCCTGGTACCGCACCTACTGGGGCGGGGGAGCTCTTGCCTCATGGTACATGCTCAAGCACATTCCACCCGGGGCTGATCCCCTGGGACCGGACAATGTTCTGGTGTTTGCGGCATCCGTACTTTGCGGCAGCGGAATATCCGGTTTCAACCGCTATACAGCAGCAGCCATGAATCCTTTGACCGGCGGCTTTGGAGAGTCCGAGGCGGCTGGTTATTTCGGACCGGCACTCAAGCATGCCGGCTTTGATGCGGTAGTATTGAATGGAAAATCTCCCCAGCCTGTATACCTCTGGATCAATAATGGTCAGGTTGAACTGCGCGACGCCGCTCATATCTGGGGTAAGGAAAACGCTCCCACACTGGACATAATCAAGAATGAGCTGGGAGACAAGAAAGTCCGCATCGCCTCTATCGGTCCGGCCGGCGAGAACATGGTCCGGCTGGCCTGTATAATCAATGAACTGGCCCATGCCAACGGAAGATGCGGCATGGGAGCGGTCATGGGATCTAAAAATCTAAAAGCCGTGGCCGTGCGTGGAGACTCTGGAAATATGTCCCTGGCTGACCCGGATAAGCTGGACGAGATCAACAAATGGCATCTTAAAAGAATCGCAGAACATATGCCGAGCATTAACATGCGCAAGTTCGGAACGGTGCAGCATCTTATGGCCCAGCAGAACTCGGGCATTCTGCCCACCCGGAACTGGAGGGACTGCCAGTTTGAGGATGCTGCCGGCCTGGGCTGGGAAGGATATGAGAAAGTCAGTAAAGGTATTCATACCTGCTATAAATGCGCTGTTGCCTGCAAGCGCAGGGTAAGCAACACAGAAGAAAAACGGTATGGGGGACCGGAATATGAAACCCTGGCCGCACTGGGCTCCATGTGCGGTGTGGGAGACCTGAATGCGGTCTGCAGGGGACATGAACGCTGCAATGCCCTG
>PWSL01000466.1 GCA_003563255.1 Desulfonatronospira sp.
ACTACAGGGTTGCGCGCTGGTGAAGCTTCAGAAATATCAATCACAGTCGAAAACCAGGGATTCCTTCCTCTGCGCAATCTGATCATTTCCACTGAGCCTGACTGGGGAAGTAAGCAAATAATCTACCTGTCTGAAGGTCAGAAGGCGGAGATCAGTTTCAGCGGTATCAGCCCGAACATTCCAGGTGACTTTATGTTCACTCTTATGTTGAATGCCATGACCCTGGATGGCAGAGAGGTAAGCCAGGAGCATGACTTTAATTTACAAGTTTCTCCCCTGGGGATGGAGATGGTGCATGAACCCATTGAGCTTGGCAAAAGTCCATATTTTGTATCCCAGCCTGTAGGTCCTGAAAGATCAGATGTTTTTTTTGGCCGGGCAACCCTGATTGAACAGATAAAAAGACAGGTCAGCAGCGGCAATACAGTTCTTCTCGAAGGAAATCGGCGTTCTGGCAAGTCTTCAATCCTGAAACACCTGGAAGGCACTGAGCCGGTCAAGGGCTGGCTGGGTGTATACTGTAGCTTTCAAGGTGCCTCTGGAAGCGAAGAGGCAACAGGCATGCCCACTGATGAAGTATGGCGCGAAATTGTTAGAAGTATAGCTTCTGGTCTGGTGAGTCTGGGGGTGGAGGTACACCTGCCAGACGGTACAACTTTACTTCCCGGGAAAAGTCTGGGTATTGAAAAAGCATGTCAGCGAGGAATAGGCACGGACAGTCCATGGAACGATTTTCGGGATTATCTGAGCTTTGTGATGCAGACCCTGTCAGTTAAAAGTCTGGGGCTGCTCTTGATGCTTGACGAATTTGATAAACTGCAGGAAGGGATCGATAATGGAGTTACTTCGCCTCAAACTCCGGAAAATATCCGCTACCTGATCCAGAGTACTTCAAACCTGACAGCCATACTTACAGGCGCTTTGACAATGAGAAGGCTCAGGGAAGAATACTGGTCAGCCCTTTACGGTCTTGGACACAAAATCGGGGTGTCTGCCCTGGACAGGGACTCCGCTTTGAGACTTGTCACAGAACCGGTTAAAGACAGGCTGATCTATTTGAAGGAAGCAGCTGAGCATGCTGTCCACCTGACTTCCAGGCAGCCCTATCTTCTGCAGTGCCTGTGCAACAGGATTTTTGAGCTGGTTGCTCAAGTTAAAACCCGTACCATTACATTCGACCTGGTTAATAGGGCCGGACAGGACCTGGTAAATGACAACGAACATCTGGCAGCCCTCTGGAGGTACGCAGGTTCTTCAATGAGACGCTTTATCCTGGCTTTGCTGCAAAAGAATACTTCCGAGGGCCAGGATATGGACCTGGGGTTGATCCTTGAAGGTTTGCTACACTACGGAGTTGAAATATCCGAAGAAAACCTGATTGAAGATCTTGAATTTCTGCGCCGGTTGGAACTGGTCAGGCTTGAGGGCCGGTTCAGCAGAGGGCGTTATGCGTTGGAGATTCCCTTAATGGGAATATGGATAGAAAAACATCAGGACTTTGCGGCTGTATTAAGCAGGGCCAGACAGGAAAGCGAGGAACAGTATGGGTAAGCATTTTCCAATCCTGGGTACAAAAACTCCTGAGATGCTTGGCAGAGAAGATATTTTGCAGAACCTTTTCAATGAGCTGACCAAGCCCACCCCAAGCCATATCTCCATTGTCGGGCCGAGATTTTCCGGCAAAAGCGTCATTCTCAATGGACTTATAAAAAAACTGAATGAGCAGGACTCTCCTTTCTGTGGTATTTCTTATTGGGATCTGGGTCATCAGACCCCACTGTCTGATGAGGATTTTTTCCACCTTATGGCCTATAACCTTGGAAATTGCCTTGAAAAAGTGGACCCTGAATATGGCGAATATCTCAAGGACAAGGGGGCCGGATATGGTGAAATCCGGGAAGTCATCAAGGCCCTGGAGTTGAATCAGCAAATGGTGCTCATGCTCTGGGATGGTTTTGATAAACCTCTTGGTAGCGGCAACCTGACCCGCAACCTCTGGGATAATCTTTTAAACCTTTGTCGTCAGCCGGGACTCAGGGTGGTCACTTGTACCAGGAAAGAACTGCACAAACTCATAAGGGATGAGCAGTCCGTGACCAGCGATTTCTGGGGGATATTTGATGGCGTAAGCAGGGTAGGAGTGTTCGAAGAAAAGGATATTGAGGAGATCATTAAAGTGAAGGCCGGCCTGCAATTATCAGCCGGGGCCAGATCCGAGCTGATGAACTGGACTTCCGGTTTTCCTCCGCTGTTTCTGGGGCTGTTGAATAATATTTTGGATGCTCATGATCAGGGTGAAGTCGATAACGATGCAGTCAATCAGGCTGCTGGTAATGCATGCGACAAATATTCGGCCATCCTTTCCAGAATGTGGGATGATTGTACACCTTCGGCCCAGGATCTGTATGTTTATCTGAATAAAAGTGGAATGACACCCGTATCCGAAGCCGGAAAAAGCGAATCCAGAGAACTTGTTGAAAAAGGCTTTGCCCGTGAAGCAGGCTCTAAACTCTTTCCAGGATGCCGAATGTTGCGGGAATATGTTCGCCAGGAAGAGCCTGATATTGGAAGTATGGCCAGGCTGTTCGGCTCCTGGGAAAGTTACAGGAAAAACATCCGGGACCTGTTGCAGCGGCGCTTAAGCCATATTCCCCGGTTTGACGACCGCCTTTTTCGTCTTGTGGAAATGGCCATAAAGGACATTCCTGAGTATCCTGATTATTGCCTGAACAATCTGACCGGAATCCGGGACCGCGCCCTTCATCTGATCTGGGAAAGGGAATTTGGTGAAGGCAAAAAAGTCCCTGTTGAGGTTGTCAGGTACTGGACAATCAATCCCAGGTCTGAGCATGGGATGGTCAAAGGTATGATGAACTCTGACTGCTGGGATGTTCCTGCAGATCCCCTTGATCAAATCCGATTGTTATCTCTGCTTACCGGGAGCTATCGCAATTTCGAAGCCAGGGCCAAGAGTGTATCTAAAGATTCATATGTATTGATTGATGCCGTCCATACTTTCCGCAATCGTGCCCAGCACCCTGATGGTCAGTCAATCCGGGTGGGAGTAGCTGCCGCCGCCCTGATGGCCTGCATTGAGCTGCTGGCATGCCTGGAAAGGGAAATCGGCAACTGAGGAGTTTGCGTGGGAAATGTAATCTGGTCAGCAGACCAGGCTATTCGTGAACATGAGCTTTGTCAGCAACAATTATCTACTGCAGCTCATTGGTCATGTGATAGTATAAACAAACACTCCGCCTGCAATAAAAATTATTATTTAAGCATAAAATAGATTATCAAGAATTTCCTGCTCAGCTTGGATGGAATTTTTTCGATCTGTTATTCCAGTCGTATCAATGTCTGTTACCGGTCTGAAATGAGTAATGAGCTTAAGGTATATGGCGTTTAATGACTTACTCATGAAACCCAGACATTATAAACAAAAATATTGTGAACCGCATAGCCGCCCTGGTTGAATGCCCCCAGTTAAATAAAAGAAAGTTTAACCGGGTAAACTTCGGGCTTGCTCTTCGAGCAATTCAACTTGGCAGGCAAAGTACGCAAAGTTAAAGACGCGAAGCATGGGTATTGTCCAAAACCGGGACACGGTTTTGGACAAGGCTGCCTTTTCATTAGTCACGAGAAACGAGTGACAAATGAAAAAAAATTATCCTGTCTTCCTTGGCGACCTTTGCGCCTTTGCGTGAGAATATGCTCTTGGGTTGCGGGAAAGGCCAGCGATAGTATTCAGTTCAGGAGGCTATTATGGATTACAGTAGTGGTCAGGAAAATATCAATCAATTGCTTGAGAGGGCAAAGGCAGCTTCCGGTCAGGGTGACAGGGAAAAAGCCCTGAGTCTATACCGCCAAGCAGTAAAGGCCGCCCCAGATTTCGTCATGGCCAGGACAGGTCTTGCCTGGGAGATAGTAAAATCTCTTAGAGAGCAGAAAAACAATGACTTTCCGAATACTCAATACTTTTTAGACCTGTTGAGAGAGTACGCCTGTATCCATGATATTAAAAGACCTGGCAGGCTTCACTCCCAGTTTCTCAGGTGGGCTGCAAATGCGGCTGTAAAAGGAAAAATAACTAACTTCATCAGTATACTGCGATGGTGGGACCCGGCTAATTTCCGGCCGGAGGATTATGAGCGGTTCAAGCCGGATGGTGGAGACAGATCTTTTGACAGCCTTGTTGAGCTGACCATTAGAGGGATTGCCAGAAATATTAAAAATGAAAAGGACCAGTACCATCTTGACTGGGCAGCAGAGTTTGTGGGTCAGCATTATGATAAATATCCCCACCAGGAATGGTTCCCGCATTATTATTCCAAGCTTTTAATCAAGACCGGCCGGATGGCTCAGGCCAGAGATCTGTTGTTGCCTTTGGTCCGCAAAAAACAAAATGAATTCTGGTCATGGACACATCTGGCCCAGACATATCCCGGTGATAATGATACCAGGCTGTCCTGCCTGTGCAGGGCGTTGCTGTGCCCGGCCAGAGAGGAGAAATACCGGGTCAAGGTTCATGAAGAGCTGGCAGAGATTCTTGTGGAAAAGGAACAATTGCCTGAAGCCAGATATGAGATAGAACAGGCCATTAATATCCAGGAATCCAATGAATGGAAAGTTTCAGCAAAAATGCAGCTTTTCAGGTCCAGTCCCTGGTTTTCCCAAGTTCAGGTGTTGAACAGCAACCGGCAATTATACCAGGATCATTCATCCCTGGCTGAAGAAATTGTCTTTCATGGCCTTCCTGTTCATCCTGCAATAGTAATCAAGCATCTGCCTGAAAATGATAAAAGGCCAGGCCTGACCTTCATGGGGTTTACCCGCGAGGGCTCTTTGAAGCAGGTCCTGATCAAGACAAAAAAGTTTCCTGTGCTGAATAATATGCCCCCGGGCACTCCACTGAGTCTTCGCCTTGAGCTGTCCGGACCGGAGCCTGTGGTGATTAAGCTGGAGCCAAGAGAAGGGGAGTCATGGGACATAATTGAACCAAGGCCCGGGGTCGTAAAAAATATCAACACCGGCAAAGGGATTACCTTTGTTGCCTTGAGTTCTGATGAATCCTGTCCGGTCTACCATGACAGCCTCCCTGAGATAAGGTCCTTTGAACCAGGCACCGTGCTTTCTGTCAGGACTGTCACTGAGAAAAACATGAAGCAAAGGGTAGTGTGGATTGAGGAAACAAAAGAATTACCTTCCTTTGCCAGGCGATTTTCCGGCAGGCTAAACTTGAAAGGCTGGGCTGGTTTCGGGTTTGTAGATGAAGTTTATATTTCCGAGGAATTAGTGAAGCGTGAGGGGTTGGAAAATAATGACGAGGTCCAGGGGGTGGCGCTCCAGGAATTTATCCCCAAAAAAGAGCAATACGGCTGGCGGGCGGTGAGTCTCTAACTGTGCACGTTTACAAAACTTCGCGTCTGTAATTTTTGCATTTGTGCAGAAAAGGTGTCGCGGGGACTGTCCCCAGGCCGATTGAGGCACCCCCTGAATGGTTACGTTATAATTATTCTGAGACAGCCCTGGGCGTATTGCAGGATTACCGCCGCAAACTGGATCAGGGTCTGGAATCAAAAGGTCCAAGTTGCTTTAAAGGCAAGTCCTCTTTGGATTTCATGGAGTTATGCAAGGCTCTATGAAGCCATGGAGGGATGGCCAGACTTGCGCTAATATTGCAAAAAGTTAGTTTTATCGACTGTTTACAGTATCATCCATATCACAGGCAAGCTTATTATAATAACATTTTGAAGATGTGAGGTGAGCATGGAAATTATCGTGACTGACGTGACCAGGTTTAAGGATGATTCTATCCGATGCGTAGCGGGCATAGAGCCCGGAAGTGGCACATGTGTCCGGCCGCGACCTTACTTAAGTGCAACAGAATGTGATACACATAAGATAGTGCCTGGTATCAGGCTAAAAGGGGATTTTGTTCCTGATGCAGGGGCAATCAGTCCCCATGTAGAAGATTATCGTTACAGCAGGTTCACCATTTCTGGATCTGCTGGTGTCGAGAATTTTCGCTCGCTCTTAAGGTCAGGCCTGTTCAGTTCCATAGAACAGGGTTTTGAAATCAAACTGAATGCAGGTGAAAAGCACATCCCCATGTCACTACAGCCAGTCAGATCCATAATCACCATTTCAGTTGCACCAAGTCAATTTCAGATAGCTGCAAGTCAGTTTCAAGAAGGCAGCTTAAAGGCGAGCTTTTCTGATGGCTCAGCACAATTTTTCAGTTATTTGTCAATTACCGACCTTGGGCTACACAATTACACACAAAATAAAGATGTTATGGAATCAGCTTCTGATTTGAAGAATTTTTTCCAGAGGCAACGTGAGATATATTTGCGAATCGGTTTATCAAGGCCCTTCAGAGCTCCGGATGGTCGCGAAGGCTTCTGGTTGCAAGTCAACGGCATATACAGCTTCCCTGAATTGTTTTATGATCTCTAATGCAGGTATTGAACTGGACCATTTATGGAAAAGATAAAACCTGACCTATATACAATCGGCTATTCTCCGCATTCTCTGGAAGATTTTATGGAAATTCTGAAACATCATTCTATCACTGCTTTGGTTGATGTCCGCTCTCAGCCCTACAGTGCCTACAGGCCTGAATATAACTACAAAAATCTAAAAGAGGCCCTGCCGGAGCACGGCTTACAATATGTGTTTCTGGGCAGGGAGCTTGGGGCAAGGTTTGAAGACGATTCAGTCTATATTGAAGGCCGGGCCGACTATGACAAAATTGCCGGGCATCATCTCTTTCATGAAGGAATGAACCGGCTTAAAGAGTTCACCAGAGATAATACTGTGGTCTTGATGTGCGCTGAGAAAGACCCTTTGACCTGTCACAGAACAATTCTCATTTCAAGGCATCTCAAGTCCAACTGCCGGATTCTTCATATTTTGTCAGATGCAGGCCTGGAGCGACATGAAAAAACAGAGAAAAGACTGCTTAAAGCATTTGACCTGGATCAATCTGAACTGCCTGGCATTGGCAGATCTCTCGAAGAAAGGCTGGAAATAGCCTATGCAAAACAGTGCAATAAAATAGCCTGTAAATCCAACAAATCATCCCAGGACTAATTCAGCGGATTACAGCGCATAAACTACTATAGGTATCTGTTTAGCGCTTTGCATGTGGCATGGGGACTAGCTCTTCCGTCACGCCTGAGGCGTGATTGTCCCAAAAAATGAGATATTTTAAGCACAAAATGATGCTCAAGTGGGTCCCGGAGTGCCTGTCCCCTGCTTTCCTTAAAAGCGCTAAACAGAT
>PWSL01000205.1 GCA_003563255.1 Desulfonatronospira sp.
CATAAGTTTCGCTGTAGTGGTAAGTGTTCCATAGAAAAATAAGTGCCGGGTGCCTGTCCCCAATTTAGACAGGTTGAAAAAGTTTTATAAGTTTCGCTGTAGTGATAACCGGACCCGGGCAAAACTCCGGCTCAAGACGCCCGTCTTTCCATAAACAAAACACTGCACCGATGACTGCGGCCTGCAGCAAGGCCTCGGAACATACTCTTGTAATGAAAAACAACTGCTGTTTAACAGGGCTGGGCTATTATGTTCCTGAAAAAATCATGACCAACCATGATTTTGCGCTCCTGATGGATACCTCGGACGAATGGATCACCACCAGGACAGGAATAAAGCAAAGACATGTCTGTACCCATCAGGCCTGTTCGGATCTGGCATACCAGTCATCAGTCCTGGCTCTTAAAGAGGCCTCTCTGACACCCCGGCAACTTACCCACGTCATCGTTGCCACCTTTACCCCGGATGCCTTCATACCCAATGCAGCCTGCCTGCTGCTGGAGAAGCTGGGACACAGAAATATCGCGGCCCTGGATATCAATACCGCCTGCACCGGTTTTATTTACGGCCTTGAGCTTGCCAGAGGACTTTGCATGCTTCCGGGGGAAGCCAATGTTCTGGTGGTGGCTTCCGAGGTGCTTACTTCCAGGGTCAACTTCGCAGACAGAGTCACATGCGTCCTGTTCGGGGATGGGGCAGGGGCAGCGGTTGTTTCCAGTTCCTGTCATGGTGCCGCCGGGATGTCAGGCCGGCTTGTGGACGTAAACCTCAAGGCGGACGGGGCCCTGGGCGAACTCTTGACCCTGAAAGGTGGAGGATCGGCTCATCCACTGGCCCTGGGCGACACTGTAACAGAAAACTTCTTTGTCCAGATGGCAGGCAGAGAAGTGTTCAAACATGCGGTTCGCTCCATGTACAATGTCTCCATGGAAATTCTGGAAAGAAACAATATCCGTTCCGGGGACATAGACCTGGTGGTCCCGCACCAGGCCAATATCCGCATCATTGAGGCCCTGGCCAAAAAAATGAACCTTGACCCTGCTAATTTATTTGTTAATGTCCAAAAATACGGCAACACTTCAGCTGCTTCAGTGCCCATCGCCCTGGCAGAGGCCAAAGAAACCGGCCGCATAAATCCCGGGGACCTGGTACTGCTGGTGGCCTTCGGCGGGGGCTTTACCTGGGGCTCGGCACTGGTGCAGTATTAAATCCTGAAGAGAGGTAAAAATGTCCCAACCACCCAAAACCGCCCTGATCACCGGGGGATCCCGCGGCATAGGCAGGGAGTGCGCCCTGCGCCTGGCCCAGGCAGGCTACAACGTCTGCATAACATACATCAGCAAGCCGGAACAGGCCCGTGAGACCTGCAGCGAAATTGAAAACCGGGGCGGACAGTGCAGCGCCTTTCAACTGGATATGGGCAGCCGGGAAGCCATATCTGAATTTTTCGCCGGGGAGATCAGGGACAAGGTCGATCTGCAGGTCCTGGTGAACAACGCCGGCATGACTCAGGACGGGCTTTTAGTGCGAATGAAGCCGGAACAGTGGGAAAACGTCATCCGGGTCAACCTCACAGGGCCTTTCACCTGTCTGCAGCAGGCGGCCAAAATCATGATGCGCAGCCGCTACGGACGCATTATAAATCTGTCCTCTGTTACAGCCCAGACCGGCAATGCCGGCCAGGCCAACTATACTTCAGCCAAGGCCGGCATTATCGGTCTGACCAAAACCGCTGCGCAGGAACTCGCCCCCAGAAACATCACCGTGAATGCCGTAGCACCTGGATTCATAGACACCGACATGACCGGCAGTCTGCCTGAGGATATCCGGAACAGATTTCTAGAAATGATACCTTTAAAACGCCTGGGTACAACCCGGGACGTAGCCGCATGCGTGGCCTTTCTTGCTTCTGAGGAAGCCGGATACATCACCGGACAGGTACTCGGGGTAAACGGCGGGCTTTACATGTAGCCACATGCAAAGCGCTGAACAGATACGGACATCGCAACTTGAAACTTTGGACTGCATGTAATATGAGTGCCTTGATCGTGCTGCATCAAAGCTATCAAGTTGCGCTAGCGGATCGCCAAATCAATTCAATAAGGAGAAAGAAATGTCAGTAGAACAGAAAGTCAAGGAAATCGTCGTGGACCAGCTTGGAATTTCAGCAGACGAAGTAAAGCCCGAAGCCAAGTTTGTAGAGGATCTCGGTGCAGACTCCCTGGATTTGACAGAACTGATTATGGCTATGGAAGAAGAATTCGACATCGAGATAGACGACGAAAAGGCTCAGGAACTGCTTACGATTCAAGCCGTAGTTGATTTTATTAAGGCCAACCAGTAGCCGATTGCCGGGGGCGGCAGCGACCCCCCTCCGGCATGCTGATAAATCCCTGCTTATTCACAAATATCGGATACGGCATTGTCCGCTGCGCCTTTTCCGGTATTGCAAAACCCGGTATAGGGTCAAATCGCAAATCAGCTCAGGAATCAATCAATGCCAAGAGTAGTTGTTACCGGCCTCTCGGCCCTCACACCCATAGGCAACAACCTGGAACAAAGCTGGGAAAGCCTCCTGGCGGGCAAGAGCGGGGTGGATCACCTGACCCGTTTCGACTGCACAGGCTTCCCCTCCCGCATCGCCGCCCAGGTCAAGGATTTCGATCCCACTTCTTATATGAGTGCCAAGGAAGCCAAACGCATGGACCGTTTCTGTCATCTGGGAGTGGCCGGGGCGCGCATGCTCATACAGGACTCCGGCCTGACCTCTGATAATATGGACATGGAGCAGTGCGGGGTTCTCCTGGGATGTGGCCTGGGCGGGCTTGAAACCATTGAAGAGTTTCATTCCAAGCTTCTCAAGTCCGGCCCCAGGAGGGTATCACCTTTTTATATCCCCCTGCTCATAGCCAACATGGTAGCGGGTCAGATATCCATAGCCACCGGGGTAAAGGGGCCCAATCTGGTGACCACATCCGCCTGCGCCTCGGGCATGCACGCCATCGGATACGCATTCTCCGATATCATGCTGGGCCGCGCCAGAGCCATGATCACCGGAGGTGTGGAGTCCACCATCACCCCTATGGCCCTTTCCGGATTCAGCGCCATGAAGGCGTTGTCCACCAGAAATGACGACCCTCAAGGCGCCAGCAGACCGTTTGACAAAGACCGGGACGGATTCGTGATTGGTGAGGGCAGCGGGCAGATGCTCCTGGAATCTTTGGACAGCGCCAGGGAAAGGGGGGCCAGGATCTACGCTGAAGTGGTGGGGTTCGGGGCCTCTGCTGATGCCTTTCATATAACCGCTCCTGATGATTCCGGAGAAGGGATGGCCACCTGCATGAAAATGGCCCTGCGCGAAGCCGGGGTTGACCCAGAACAGGTGGACCACATCAATGCCCACGGTACCTCCACTTATCTCAATGACATCACAGAAACCAGGGCCATCAAGGAAGTTTTCGGTAAACATGCATATGATATTCTACTTACGGCCAACAAGTCCATGATTGGTCATACCCTGGGAGCCGCCGGAGGCATAGAGGGCGTGTTCAGCACCAAAAGCCTTTACCATGGCCAGGTGCCCGGCACCATCAACCTGGACACCGCCGATGCCGAGTGCGATCTTGACTACTGCGGACATGGGAGCGTAACCAGGCATATCAACTACGCCCTGTGCAACTCTTTTGGATTTGGGGGGACCAACGGCTGTATTCTTTTTAAAAAATTTGAGGAGTAGCATTACAGCGAAACTTTTCAGTCTTTGCTGTGCAACCACCGGGGACATTCCCGCACCAACCATCAATCTGTTTGATCGCAACAGTTCAGGGGTTCATCGGTGGTGATTACTGGCACTCACGCCTGATTATAAGTGCGGGATGCCTGTCCCCAATTGAGACAGGTTATAAATTTTTGAAGTTTCGCTGTAGTGAAAATCAAGGAGATATTACCAAGATGAATATGGAAGAAATTAAAAAAGTTGATCCCGAAATCGCCCGGAGCATTGAACTGGAGGAGAAACGCCAGATCAACAAGCTGGAACTGATCGCTTCTGAAAACTTTACTTCCCAGGCCGTCAGGCAGGCCATGGGAACCGTCATGACCCACAAGTACGCCGAAGGCTACCCAGGCAAGAGATACTACGGCGGATGCGAATTCGTCGACATGGCGGAGGACCTGGCCAGGGACAGAGCCAGAGAGCTTTTCCAGGCCGAGTACGTCAATGTCCAGCCACATTCAGGCTCTCAGGCCAACATGGGTGTCTTTTTCGGAATACTCAAGCCCGGAGACACCATCATGGGCATGGACCTCTCCCACGGTGGACATCTTACCCATGGATGCCCGGCCAACTTTTCCGGACGTCTGTACAAAACAGTTTTCTATGGAGTGGAAAAAGAAACCGGGTATATAAACTATGAACAGGTGGAAGAACTGGCCCTGCAGCACAGGCCCGCCATGATCATAGCCGGTGCCAGCGCTTATCCCAGGGTGATAGACTTCAGGCGTTTCCGGGAGATCGCGGATAAGGTGGACGCCAAACTCACCGTGGACATGGCTCATATAGCCGGCATAATCGCAGCCAAACTGCATCCCTCGCCGATACCCCATGCCCACTTCACCACCACCACAACCCATAAGACCCTGCGCGGCCCAAGGGGGGGAATGATCCTGAGCCGGGAAGAGTACGCCAAAACCCTCAACTCCCAGATATTTCCCGGGATTCAGGGTGGGCCGCTTATGCATGTCATAGCCGCCAAAGCCATTGCCTTCAAGGAGGCCCTGGCCCCGGAATTCAAGACCTACCAGCAACTGGTGATAGACAACGCCCGCACCATCGGCGATTATTTGAAAGATGCCGGATTCAACCTGGTCTCCAAGGGCACCGACAACCACCTGCTCCTCATAGACCTGACCAACAGAGACATTACCGGCAAGGACGCCGAAATCGCCCTGGACACGGCCGGCATGACGGTCAACAAGAACACCGTCCCCTTTGAAACCAGGTCCCCCTTTGTTACTTCCGGCATCAGGATAGGCAGTTCCGCCCTGACTACCCGCGGCATGCGTCCAGAGCACATGGAGCAGATTGTTTCGTGGATGATTGCCGCCCTGGAAAACTACAAAAACGAGGACCGTCTTAACCGGATAAGCAAGGAAGTGGAAAATTTCGCCAAAGAATTCCCCATCTTTGCATGGTAACCTCAATTCAGTTCACTGACAGTGGAGCGCATCCCCGGGAATACCGCCAGACCCTGCTGCCGGCCCGGGGCCTTGCAGCCCCCACCGCAGAGGTCCAGGGAGAGATTAGATATGCACAAAAGGCTTTCCTGGGATGAATATTACATGAGCATAACCCACCTGGTGGCCCGTCGCTCCACTTGTCTGCGTCGGGTGGTGGGGGCCATAGCAGTCAAGGACAAGCGCATCCTGGCCACCGGATACAACGGAGCGCCTGCCGGGCTGGAACACTGCCTGGACGTGGGCTGTCTGCGCGATAAAATGGGTATCCCATCAGGTGAACGGCATGAACTGTGCCGGGGACTGCACGCAGAACAAAACATTATCATCCAGGCCGCCATTCACGGGGTCAGTATATCCGGCGCTTTCATTTACTGCACAACCCAGCCCTGCCTTATCTGCTCCAAGATGCTCATCAACTGCGGCGTAAAAAAGATCTACTTCAGCCAGGGGTACCCGGACCGGCTGGCTCAGAAAATGCTGACCCAGGCAGGGGTGGAGTTTGAGCCTTTGCAAATAAACGAGAGTTGACCGTGTCCGATAAAGCCATGAACCAGAGTCGATTCATGCTTAAAGCCCTCAGCCTGGCTGAACAAGGTAAGGGGTTTACCCCTCCCAACCCCTGCGTGGGAGCTCTGCTGGTCTCGGGAGACAGAATCCTGGGCCGGGGATGGCACAGGGCCTGCGGTGATAATCATGCCGAAGTGGAAGCCATTGAAAACGCCCGGCAAAATGCAGCGGACCTTACAGGGTGCACCATGTATGTCACCCTGGAACCATGTAATCATCACGGCAGGACTCCGCCCTGCACCCGGGCCATTCTCGAGGCCGGCATACCTGAAGTAGTCATCGGGGCCAGGGATACAAACTCCTTTGTCCAGGGAGGCGGGGCAGAGTATTTAAAAAGCCGGGGCATCAAGGTCACTATAGGTGTAGAGGAGCAAAAATGCCTGGATCTTATCGCCGACTTCTGCTTGTGGCAAAAGTCCGGGAGGCCTTATGTTTACCTCAAGACCGCTTCCACCCTGGACGGCCGGATCGGGACCCGCACCGGACACTCCAGGTGGGTCACCTCTGTCAATGCCAGGCAGGTGGTGCACCATCTGCGCTCCAGGACAGGTGCCGTGCTGGTTGGGGGGAACACCTTTTACCAGGACAACCCTGAACTTACCTGCCGCACCCACAAAGTAGAACAGCAGCCGCTGGCAGTGATAATTACCTCCAGGCTGCCGGATCCAAAGCAGAACTGGTACCTGCTGCAACAAAGGCCGACCCGGACTGTTTTCTGGACAAACACTTCTGCTGCCGGTTCTGAAGCTGCCCGTCGGCTTGTGGACCTGGGCTGCAAAGTTATGGGGCTTGACAGGGACGCTTCCGGGCTGGACCTGCTGCAGGGTCTGCAACGCCTTCGAAGCGAAATGGGGGTATACCACTTAATGTGCGAGGGCGGAGGAAAGCTGGCTGCCGGCCTTTTGCAGCAGGGTCTTGTTGACGAACTGTGGGCATTCGTGGCTCTGAAAATCCTCGGAGACGAACAGGGAATCCCTGTAAGCAGCGGCAGAGATGTTCAACTTATGCACGATACTCTGGACTTTCGCCTGGGGGAAATAGTCAACCTGGGTCCTGAGCTTCTCCTGAAGCTCTTTCCCCGGCAACAGAACTGTTAGGCGCTTAGCACAAATTTCAAAACAACATGTTATCCCTACAGCAAAACATATTATTAACCTCCGGGGCTGGCTCTTTTGCCGCCAAGATTTTTTGGTAATAGCGGGCGCAACCAGCTGTAGTATGATCGTAACCATTCAGGGGTCCTCGATGGTGATAACTGGCACCAGGCCTGGGGACTGTCCCCCGCTAAGAATATCTATGCAGATTCAAAAAAATCCGCGCCTGTAATTATCACTACAGCGAAACTTATATATTGACCTCCGGGGACTGGCTCTTTTGCCGCCTGTTATTTTGTTCAATTGCAAGTTATCAAACGGCAAAAGTGCCTGTCCCCAATTGAGACAGGTTATAAA
>PWSL01000052.1 GCA_003563255.1 Desulfonatronospira sp.
AGGTCTGTACCTCCTGTACCGCTCGTGCAGGTGATGGCCAGTCCCGGGCACCAGTGGCCGTGAAAGGCTGTCACGCCTTCAATCTGCTGACTGGATAAGCTGCAGCTCATACTGGACTCCTGTGTTGTGTTTTATTCAAAATCATACTGCAGGGGCAGATCCATCTTCTCCCAGGTGCCCCTGGCCCGGTTTTCACCATCCCGGAAAAGAAGATAACTCTCAGAGCCGTAATGCCCGATCCTGCGGACAGCATCCCGGGCTGATTCTTCTGAACCAAAAAGAAAATACGCCCAGACTGTTTCCGGGTCTTGGCCTGGGTTCACAGCCATGAACAAGGCGTTTTTCGGGTCGTCCAGGGACTTCTGCTCAAAAAAGGACCTGCCCTGCTGCATGGAGGCCTTATCCGACTGCTCAAAATTCTCCCGGGCCAATTCTTTTTCAGGCATGCCCAGAAAAAGTACATCCCTGCCCAGCAGGTCCTTATCCCCTGCCTCGTCTTCACTAATGACGGATACGTCCTGGCGGTTCAGGGTCTGCAAAAGCATCCGGGCCGCTTCCAGCTCCTGTTCAGACATACCTTGTGCGGCTACGGCCTTCAGATCTCTGGAGCCACGCACCCTTTCCACGGTGGCGGGCATTTCTTCCGGGTGCAGGCGGCGAAACACGTCGGAGTAAGGGTCAACCATGAACTTTGAAGGCCTGGACCGGGCCTGGAACTCAAAGGTAGTTTCCCTGCCGTCCAGGTGCAGCTTATGCACGAGCCGGCGCGTGGGGGTCTCGATATGCACCGGCAGACGCAGGTCAAAAACCGGCTCTTCCTGCCTGATGGTCCCGCTGATGGTCCACCTGCCGGGCAACCCGGAGACATCCACGTCTTCCAGGGAAATATAAGGGGCACCGGGTCTTTGCACCCACTGCTCAAAAAAAGGCTTTAAGTCCTTGTCCGCCACTTCTGAGAAAACCCTTGCAAAATCACTCCACCCGGCGGATTCAAACATGTATTCCCGGACCATGCGCCTTAGTCCCTCCCAGAACTCCTGCTCCCCCACCTCTGAGCGCAGCATGTGAAAGACCATGGCCCCCTTGCCGTAGCCTATGGCCTGGCTTTCGCGGCTGTCGCGGCGAGTGAACTCTTCCAGTGGAAAGTCGTTGTCCTGGCTGACCAGGGAAGAAAAGCCACGCACGAGCCTTTGGCGGTACTTCTGGGCCTCTTCTTCGGATTCGCGCTCCAGAAGCAGGTAGTCGGCCACATATGTAGTCACTGCCTCGGACCAGTTGCCCTGGCTGTAATCCACCCGGACTCCGTTGCCCCACCAGGAATGGGCGATCTCGTGGGGCAGGCTTGTGTCCAGGATAAAGGGCAGGCGGATCACCCGGCTGCCCAGCAGCGTCCATGAAGGCAGGCCGTATCCGGTGGGAAAGAAATTTTCCACCACTGCAAACTTTTCAAAGGGGTATGGACCCAGAATGGCCTGAAAAAAGTCCAGATGACTGCGGGCGGCCTGTAGATAGTCGTGAGCCAGGTCCTGGCTTTCAGGGTAAAAATAGGTACTCACCGGGACATCACCGGAGTCGTCTGTTTTTATTTCATAAGGTCCGGCGGAGACTGTCAGGCTGGGCAGGGGCACGTCCACCTGCCATTTTGACAGGCTGTAATCCTCCCCAGTGGTATGCTCCTTGAGCCTGCCGGCGGTTACGGCCAGGTATCCAGCAGGGGCCTGGACCCGTAAATCCCAGGTGGCCGGTCCCTGCCGGGGATCGGGATACCAGCCGCTGCCTCCGGACAGAAAGGCTCCCTCCCTGGTAATTGCTCCTGCTACCCCGTAAGTTGGGTCCTCGGTATGCATGGCAGGGCCGGGCGTCTCATCATCAAACGCGGCTTCGTAGTCGATCTGCAGAGTCGCCCTGGAGCCTGCAGCTTCCCGGGGAATCTCGACCTCAAGTACACCCCGGCTGAAACTGTGCTCCAGCTTTTGTCCGTTGAGGCGCACACTTGCCACCCGGGCCTGAGGACTCAAGTGCAGCCGCTGCTTGCTTTCAGCTTCAGGCAGACTCACCCGGGCCCTGCCTTCGAGTTTTTGCTCCTGCGGCACAAGAGTTATCTCCAGCTCGTGGTGCACATGCCTGTCTGCACCCATGGCAGGCGAGCCGGCCAGAATCATTACGAAGCCCAGAAGGACGGCAGTGGTGGTTAATATTATTTTTTGCATAGAGGTCTTTTTAAGTTCAAATGGCCGGGATTGCAAGGCAGGAAGCTTCCTGGCCCAAGGCGCAGTTGACTGGCATATTTTTTTCACTTACTTTGCAGCCAGATGGTTTTAATCCTGACAAGTAAATGCAATTTTATTTTAGAATGTTGCTTTCACACAAGCATGTCATTTTATGCAGAGCACGGTCTGCTCCCCTCCTTGGTTAAGGAGGAGGCCGGGGGTGGTTCGTTATAAATGATATTTTCCTTATACATTAGCCTGCAGACTTGCTTACGAGCAAGGCCGATGGAGACGCTTTCCGGGGAAACTGTTTTCCACGGAACCGATATTAATCTGAGTCCTTTTTTTGTTGGCTAAACTCAACAACTCATTTTTAGTACAAGGTAAACCAATATGCAGTTACAGTTTACGATCCATATCTGGAAAAAGGGTGACTGGTTTTTGGCAAAATGCCCTGAACTGGATTTTATCTCCCAGGGCACAACAAGGGATGAAGCCGAAAAGAACCTGCTGGAAGTGATGCAGATTCAGTTTGAAGAAATGTCGCTGATGGGCACGCTTGACGACTACCTGAAAGAGTGTGGATACGACTTTGATAAAGACACGGGTACAGCAACACCCCAGGCAAAAATGATCGGCTCTGAAAGCTTCGAGATGCAGGTTGTTTGATGCCCAGGCTTTATCCCACCAGCTGGCGCACTCAATTGAAAATATTCGAAATTTTCGGTTGCACCTACATAAGGAAAAAAGGCTCGCATCATATTTTAAGATGCCCGAAAGCAAAACGTGCCGTAGTGATACCAGAATATGACGAGATTGATATTGATATAATAAAAAGCAACATGCAGACTGCGGGCATGTCTAGAGAAACATACTTTGAACTAATGGCAAGAATATAAATTCAGACCTGCAGCTGGCCATACCAGCAAATCAAGCTAAAAATACATGCTCTTATCCTTCCTTCTTTTTCAGTCTAAACCCAGATAATCCTGACCAGGTGGGAGACTTGCCTGAACTCTGGATCACCGGTCACCACAGGAGCATCATTTTCCAGGGCGGAAGCCATGGCAAAGGCGTCGGCATAAGAAATTGGATGGCGGGCCTTGAATTCAGCTGCACGGTAAATCAGCTCGTTTGGACAGGGCAGAATCTTGAGCTTCAGGCGTTTCAGGTGGATAAAGGTTTCCAGTTTCTTCTGTTCGCCGAAACGGCGCTGGGTAAGGTAGATAATCTCGCCGACGTTGATGGCGTTGATAAGCCCTTCTGTCTGCCCGCTCACGACCCGCTGCAGCAGCTCACTGACTTTATCAGCTCCCGGCTCTTTTTGCAGGAAACATAGCAGGGCAAAGCTGTCGAACAACAGCTTACTCATCTGCAAAATCCCTTGTGCGCTCCCGTGCAAGTTCCTCTGCCAGGGAAGGCTCCGAGCCCAAAGAACCATAAGCTTCGACGACCGGATCGCCCTTGACAGGCACCAGGCAGATGATGTCGCCGTATTCTAAAAACTGGATCTCAGCTCCGGGTTCAAGGTGGTGCTTCTTGCGTAATTCCGCAGGAATGATCACTTGCCCCTTGCTTGATATTCGAAATATTGACTGCATATCCGCCTCCAACGTAAAACGTTTTGCCAAAAGCGTAAAACACAGCTGACAACATGTCAACGTAAAAAAGCCTCTCCTGCCGCACTCTCTAAGCTGAGATTTATATCACTACAGCGAAACTTATATATTGACCTCCGGGGACTGGCTCTTTTGCCGCCTGTTATTTTGTTCAATTGCAAGTTATCAAACGGCAAAAGTGCCTGTCCCCAATTGAGACAGGTTGTAAATTTTTGAAGTTTCGCTGTAGTGATATCCGGCTCTTAGTAAACCCTCCTTGAAATCCTATAGCTTTTTTCAATACGAAACACCGGAATCTATTAATAATATGTATTGGACACTGTTTTTAAAAATTCAGTACATTGCCATCGTTATAGCGCGCTGGAACTGGAAATGATTTGGAGCAATCAGGCGGTAATGGGCATGGAACTTATATTTGTCTGTCCGGAGCAGAAGGCGGAATTTACAACCTCTAAGTGGAAAGTTGATGGAAGTCTGACAGCGGTTTCCGACTCTTCCGGCAACAGGTGCCTTAAGGGCAGAATTGAGGCTTGGTGTCCATTCTGCCAGGTGGAGCATACCTTCAGCCCGGATGAGCTTCCATGTCCCTTTGGTTCCAGTCAAGACAAACAATCAACAGGAGGGGGAGATGAGCAGTAGAAACATTTTTGCCACCTTGGCCGGGATCGTGGCCGTGGGAGTTATCATCGGCATCCTGGCCCCGCTTCTGCAGTACCTGGGCAATCCGGCCAATATGGGTATCTGCGTGGCCTGCTTTGAGCGTGACATTGCCGGGGCCATAGGCATTCACAGGGCTGCAGTGGTTCAATACCTGCGCCCGGAAATCCTGGGGTTTGTCCTGGGGGCTCTGGCTGCCGGGCTCATATTCAAAGAGTTCAAGCCCAGCGGCGGATCAGCCCCCATGACCAGGTTTGTCCTGGGCATGGTGGCCATGATCGGAGCCCTGGTTTTCCTGGGCTGCCCCTGGAGGGCAATCCTGCGCCTGGCCGGTGGGGACGGCAACGCTGTTCTGGGCCTGCTGGGACTGGCAGCAGGGGTGTACATCGGAACCCTTTTCTTCAGAAAGGGCTACAACCTGGGCCGCAGCTACAAGCAGTCCATAGCCACCGGGCTGATGCTTCCGGGCATTATGCTGGGCCTTCTGGCCCTGCGGCTCATCTTCCCGCCCCTGGAAGGTGAGGATAAAAGCGGTGTTCTTTTCTATTCCCTGAGCGGACCGGGGGCTGCATACGCTCCCCTGGCCATTGCCCTGGCCATCGGCCTGGCTGTTGGCTTTCTGGCCCAGCGCAGCCGCTTCTGCACCATGGGGGCCATAAGAGACCTCATCCTGTTCCGGCAGACCCATCTCATGGCCGGTTTTCTGGCTCTTCTGGTGGTGGCCTTTGTGGTCAACCTGGCCCTGGGTCAGTTCAATCCTGGTTTTGAAGGCCAGCCTGTGGCCCACAACCTCTTTTTCTGGAATTTCTTCGGCATGCTGGTGGCCGGACTGGCCTTTGCCCTGGCCGGAGGATGCCCGGGCAGGCAGCTGTTCATGTCCGGTGAGGGCAACAGCGACGCTGCAGTATTTGTTCTGGGCATGATCATGGGTGCTGCCCTGGCCCACAACTGGGGCCTGGCCAGCTCTCCGGCCGGACTGGGGGACAACGGGGCAGTGGCTGCCATCATCGGCCTGGCCGTGTGTCTGGCCATAGGTTTTGCCAACCTGAAAAAACAATAGCCAAAGGAGTTTTCATCATGGCGCACAAAGTGGATGCAAGGGGGCTTGCCTGCCCCCAGCCGGTTCTTTTGACAACCGAGGCCATTCAGAATACAGGTGAATCCGAAATAGAGATCCTGGTGGACAATCAGGCCAGCCGGGAAAACGTGGGCAGGGCTGCTGAAAGCAAGGGCTACCAGGTGGCTGTTTCCGAGGAGATGGACGAAGATTTCCGCATTGTTATCAGGAAAAAATGAACTTCTTAAAAGGCATATTCGGCAAAGCAAAAAAGACCAGGGGCGTATCCGAAAGAGGCATCCTGGTTTTTCACCATACCAGCGAGGTTATCGAGGCTGAATCCCATCTCAGCGAGGCGGGCTTAGACGTCAGGGTCATGGGTCCGCCTCCTGAGATACAGACCGGCTGTGACATGGTCATCGAGTTTCCTATAATGCATCAGCTGCAGGCTTTAGACATCCTGGAAGAAAAGCGCATAAAGCCCATTCAGGTCACAGCTGTTCAGGACCACCTCTTAGAACCGGTGTCTCTTTACAACATCAGGGACTTTGGTGATTTTCTCATGGTCAGGGCGGCCAATATGAAAATCACTGTGGACAGGCAGAGCCTCAAGATAGTCAATGTCTCGGGCGGAGGATGTCCGGACGTGCCCTTTCTGGCTGAGCAGCTGGTGGGCAGGCCTCTGCATGAGGCCCCGGAGCCCCGCAGGTTCGGCCGGACCCTGTGCGGCTACTCCCTGCAGCTGGCCTATGAGGAGATGAAGCGCAGATGTCCTGGCTGATTGTGGGCACGGTGCCTGAAGAAGACTTCCCCCTGGTTCACGGTCCTGTGGAGATTCATAGCCAAAGTCTCAGGGTGCAGGAAAGGGAGGTTAAAATCGCCCGGGGCACACCGGCCCTGGCCGCATTTACAGCCATGGCCGCCCGGGAGATGGGCCTTTCCCCGCCGCACGTCATGCTGGTGGGGGATACCGGTGACGGGCAGGGCAGCAGAGCTCTGTACGCCCATCTGGTGGAGATGGTGGACAAACTGGAGGTTGAAGGGTTTACCTTTCATTACCTGCTGCCGGATATTTACTGGCACAACCAGGTGCTCTGGGCCATCCAGGAAAAACTGCCTTCAGCCATGCTCGTGGCTGATGCCGGGTTTATGTACGTGGCCAAGATGAGCGGGTTTGCAGCCGATTACGATCTGTTTACCCCGGACATCGGGGAGATGTGCTTTCTGGCCGATGAGACAGCACCTCATCCCTTTTATACCCGGGGCTTTCTACTGGAGGACGAATCCAAGGTGGAGGAATACATATCCAGGGCTTACAGCGAGCAGAATGCGGCCAGGCATCTCCTGGTCAAAGGAGCAAAGGACTATATCGTCCGGGATGACGTGATACTTGGCACTGTATCCGAGCCCTCGGTGGCGGCCATGGAAGCCATCGGAGGTACGGGCGACAGCCTTACCGGCATTGTTACTGCCAGGCTTATGGCCGGCGAGGACATCCCGGCGGCCTGCCATAAGTCAGCCCTGACCAACAGGCATCTCGGGGTACTGGGACGGCCCACCCCGGCCTACAGTATAGGCCACCTGCTGCCATGTCTGGCAGGAGCTATGCAGGAAGCTGGCTGACTATTAACCAGAACTTTATTTAGCTTGCCAGGCTTTTGTTTCATAACCAGCACGACTTATTCATGCCGGACAACATTCATCCAACGCC
>PWSL01000366.1 GCA_003563255.1 Desulfonatronospira sp.
TCAGGGGGTCCTAGTTGTTGACTGCCGGTATACGGCCGACCCCCGGAACAGTTGCACGCAGATAGAGGGATGTTTTAAGTTTTTTTTAAGGAGGTGTTTCTTAGTGCCTGGTATTATCTTGAGTGATAGCGACAACTTTGATTATGCCCTGCGCAAGTTTAAAAAGCAGGTAGAAAAATCAGGGATTCTGTCCGAATTGAAAAAGAGGCAGCATTACGAAAAGCCCAGCATTCAAAAAAAGAAGAAAGAAGCGGCTGCCAGAAAGCGTTTGATGAAGAAAATGCGCAAGATGCAGATGATGTAATTCAGAGAACAGGATTGCCGGTCAGTAAGCCGTCTGCTGATAAGAATCGATTTTTTTGTCAGCCTGCCGCATGGCATTGCCGCCTGATCCTCCCCCTGAGGAAGTCCTGACTTTTGTCAGGCCATGAGGCACTAAGCCTGCAGCAGGCCTGGGCATAATGATCTTCAGCTGACCGGGCAACCAGTCTCTGGTGTTATTCCCCGAACCAGTCACGCAATGCGTGAGTAACCAGCCTCCCTGCATTTGTTATGCAGGGAGGTCTTATCAACCCCTTTCTTATGGAATCCAGGACCAACATTCTGCTGGAGTTTCCAAAAGTCCTTCAGTATTTAAGCCGTGAGGCTGTATCTATTCCAGGAGTGGAGGCCTGCCTCCAGATCCGTCCCTTTACCGATACCCGGGAGCTGGAAAAAGAGCAGTCAATACTGCGAGAGGCTTTGAGGGCGCTGCAGGAATACTCCGTTTACCCGACATCCTTCCCTGCACTGGAGGCAGTGCTTCCCCTGATCGCAGGCCGGGAGACCGTCCTGGACCTGGAAGGTCTGTGGGCCCTGCAGGGCTTTCTGGATGCAGCTCATACCCTGAAGACTTCAATGCAGGAAATCGACCCCCAGGGTTTTCCGGGGCTTACATCCGCATGGGAGGATATCTCCTGGCCGGGCAAGCTGTGGAATGCCCTGAACAGGTGTCTTGACCAGTCCGGGGCAATCCGGGATCAAAGTTCGCCCGAACTGCAGGAGGTGCGAGGAGAGATTCGGGGTCTGCGCGCCCAGTGTTCCAGAAAAGTCAACGAGTCACTGACCCAGGACAACTATTCCCATTACCTTCAGGACGAATACCTGACCATTTCCTCGGACCGTTATGTCCTGGCTTTGAAAAGCAATTTCAAGGGCAAAGTGCAGGGCATTATACATGATTATTCCCAGACCGGGGAAACCTGCTACTTTGAGCCCATGTTCCTGGTGGACCTGAACAATCGCTTCCAGGAGCTTCTGCAGCAGCAGAAGGAAGAGGAAAAAAAGGTCAGGGCTTACCTGACAGACCTGGCCAGGCGCAGTGTGGATGATTTGCAACAGGTCTATGCCCTGCTGATCCGCATGGATGTGCTGTGGGCCAGGGCCAGGCTGGCCGGAAGACTCAATGGCCGGGTGTTGAGCTCCTCCCACCAGGCAGGGCTGAACCTGACCAACCTCAGGCACCCACTGCTGGTACTGGCGGGCCATCACGTGGTCCCGGTGGATGTGACCCTCAAGCCTGGACAAAAGGCCCTGGTGATTTCCGGGGGCAATGCCGGGGGTAAGACCGTGTGCTTAAAGAGCCTGGGCCTTGCAGCCATCATGGCCCAAAGCGCATTGCCGGTGCCGGTGGATGAGGGCAGCAGCATACCATTCTGGGACAAGATATTTGTTTCCATGGTTTCCCAGCAGGGGGTGGAAGAAAGTCTCAGTACTTTTACGGCCCAGATAGAGCATTTCAGCAGGTTCTGGCCTCAGCTCGACTCCAGAACACTGGTTATCCTGGATGAGTTCGGTGTGGGCACTGACCCAGCCCAGGGAGCAGCCCTGGCCCAGGCAGTGCTGGACGAGCTGCTGGAAAAAGGGGTGTGGACTGCAACTGCCACGCATTTTCCGGCCCTTAAGGCCTATGCCCTGTCCCGGGACGACGTGCGGGCCTGCTCGGTGCTTTTTGACCCGGACACAAAGAAACCCCTTTACAAGCTGGCCTACGATCAGGTGGGTGCCAGCCAGGCCTTGAAAGTGGCCCGGGAGCAGGGGCTGCCCGGGGAGATTATTGACCGGGCTCAGGAATACCTGCTTCTGGAAGGAGAGGAGCAAAACCGTCTTTTTGAGCGTTTAAACCAGCTGGCTGCCCAGAGAGAACTGGAACTCGCAGACCTCGAGAAAGAAAAGGCCAGGCTGACCCGCAATCTGGTAAAAGAGCGCCGGGATTTTGTCAGGGAAAAAGAAAGGCTCATGCAGGAGCTGAAAGGACAGGGCCAGGAGATTCTCAAGCAGTGGCAGGAGCAGAAGGTGGGCCGTAAAAAGGCCCTCAAGGAACTGTCCAGGGTCAGGCGGGAGGCTGATGCCCTGTCCGGTGATGAAAAACGCACTGATGAGGAAAAGGTCCTGAAGTTTGAAGATATCGCCCTGCAGGATACTTATTTTTACCCGGCCTGGAACCGCACCGGGTTGGTGCGGGACAAAGACGGGCGTAAGAACCAGGTCAAGATAGATTTCGGAGGCATCTCTTTGTGGGTAAGCCCAGGTGAGCTGAAAATTTCAGACAAAAGCCCCGGACAGGGAAAGTCTTCCGGGTATTCGGCCTCCACAAAGTCTGCCAGATCTTTTAGACTGGATATCAGGGGCAAATACCGGGATGAAGCCCTGGAAGAACTGGAAAAGTACCTGGATCAGGCCCTGTTGTCCGGAATGAAACAGGTGGAGGTCATTCACGGCAAGGGGACCGGGGCCCTGAAAAAAGCGGTGCGGGAGTACCTGGACCGCAGCCCGGCCATCAAGGACTATACCCCTGGTGAGGCGGAAACCGCAGACGACGGCGTAACTACTGTGGAGTTGCCATGATAGGAGTCGGAGGTCGGTAGTCGGAGGTCGGAGATCGGAGGTCGGTAGTCGGAAGTCGGAGGTCGGTAGTCGGAGGTCTGAGATCGGAAGGGTTCCAGTGGTTATAGAAAAGAAACAGGCGTATTGTGTGCAGAGGCTTTAGTTTTTCTGCCGCAGGTCGATGAAAAAAAATAATGGCTGCGAGGTGGTGCAGCCAGAATTTCCTTTAAGGGAGCGGTCTGAATGTCCTTTATTGATCCCCGGGATGTGACAGAAATCAAGACCAGACTGTCCCTGCAGGATATTGTGGGCAGGTATGTGCAGTTAAGGTCCGTAGGTGGGCGCTTTATGGGACCCTGTCCATTCCACCAGGAAACCAAGGCTTCCTTTTCTGTTATTCCGGAGCAGGGTTTTTATTACTGCTTTGGCTGCCAGGCCTCGGGCGACATTATCGAGTTTTTCAAAAACATAAACGGCCTGGACTTTACAGAAGCTGTAACCCAGCTTGCAGAAGAGGCCGGTGTCAAGCTGTCCAGGCAGGAAAAGGGACAAATAAAGGCCGCCAAAAGCCGGGCTGCAGTGTGCAGGGAAGTAAACTCCTGGAGCAATACCTTTTTCAGGCAATGCCTGGAGTCCCGGGGAGGAGAACAGGCAAGGCGATACCTGGAACAAAGACAAATTAGCACGGAAACGTCGCAGTCTTTTGCCCTGGGCTGGAGCCCTGAAGGCTGGAGTAATCTTAAGTCATTTCTTGAATCCAAAGGTTTTACCCCGCAGGACGGGGTAGAAGCCGGGGTCTTGAGCCAAAACGAGCGGGGCAGGATATATGATCGTTTTCGTTCCAGGCTGATTTTTCCAATTAATTCCCTGTCCGGGGCAGTGGTGGCTTTTGGGGGAAGGGTCATCGGAGACGGCGACCCCAAATACCTCAACAGCAGCGAAAGCCCTGTCTATACCAAGGGGGATCACCTTTACGGTCTATACCAGGCCAGGCCCCACATAACCCGTTCCAGGCAGATATATTTAACCGAAGGCTATCTTGATGTGATGGCCCTGCACCAGCATGGCTTTGAAAACAGCTGTGGAGTGCTGGGCACCGCCCTGACCAGGGCCCAGGTTAAAAGGATGGCCGGGCTGGCCAGGGAAGTGGTGCTGCTGTTCGACGGTGACGCACCGGGACAGAACGCGGCCCTTAAAAGCGCCGAGATGATCCTTCAGGCCGGGCTTACCTGCCGGGTCCTGATATTTCCCCAGGGCGAGGATGCCCACAGTCTGCTCACGGCAAACGGAAAACAAAGCCTGGAGGATTTTTTGCAAAAAACGTCCGACGGGCTTGATTTTTGTTTGAGGATGCTTATCAACAACAGGTCCCCGGGCGAAACCATGCAGTGGGTGGAAAATTTTATTACCCAGATAAAAGGCCTGTCCTTGCGGTCTTACTATATTCCAAGGATAGCTCATAGCCTGGGACTTACTGAAAAGGAACTTCGGGAAAAGTTCAGCAGGGTGCCCGGTACAACCACGCAGGAAATAACTCCTGAAACCTTTAAGAGCAAGGGTCCGGATCAAAGAGACCGCGAACTTCTCACTTTTGCAGTCTGCTTTCCCCAGGACAGGTTTCGGCTGCAACAGAAAAACCTGAGCATGGTGCTGTCTTCGCAGTGGGCCAGAGAGTTCTGGGAAAAACTGTGCAGCATGCAGCAGGAGGAGGACTTAAGCGGCCTTAACCCGGATGAGTCGGTTTTTTTTGTGCAGTGCAAGATGCAGAAGAACCAGTTGGAGCAGGAAAGGGAGCAGATCCTGTCCCAACTGGAAGACTTTATCGACAGGTGTATGTCCAGGATGAGCACAAAAAATCTGAAACACGCTCTGTCCAGAGCACAGCAGAATCGGGATCAGGAAGAAGTCAGGCGGATACTGGGACTTCTGCAGAAAAGTTTTTAACAGTGGCAGCAGCCACAGACCGGCCAGGTTTTTCAGGTACCGGTTACAGTCGAAGGAAGCCAGGGGAATAATCACCTTGCACTTTTTTTCTTTAGTGACTTACTCCTGAAAACCTGTCCAAAAAAACAAGAAATTGATATCAGTTAATTGTTAATTGATGAAGTCACTAAATTGGGGACAGGCACTTTTGCCGGTTGCTAATTTGCAAATGCTTCAAAAATTCGGCGGCAAAAGAGCCAGTCCCCGGAGGTGAATAAATAAGTTTCGCTGTAGTGATAACAGATAACTGGGTTGCGGGTAAAGCCCGCATGAGTGTTTTATAGCGCGAATTATATTGCGTTTTTTTGTCCTGGTACCATCTATACCGGTCCTGATCCAGGAACCGGAAATTTTTTTACAGTTCGTTATTGTTTCCACTCTCGAGTGGGAACTTACCCGGAACGCTCTTGCGGTCATTTCTGGACGTGGAGCGTCCCGAATCCGTCCCCACGCAGAGCGCAGGGACAATTATGTATAGACCTATCTAGAGGGAGAGCTATGCGCAGTATTAAAGATGTGCAGCAAATCAAGGCGTTGATTGCAGAAGGCAAGAAAAAAGGCTTTTTGACATTTGACGAAATAAACAAAGCCCTGCCTTCGGATGTGACCACCCCGGAGCAGGTTGAGGAAATAATTGCAATTTTCGATCAGCTGGATATTGCTATTGTGGACGGCAAGGTGGGCAAGCCGCTTAGCGTGTCAGCCGATGACACCAGTTCCCTGGCCGAAACACTGGCCTTGAATCTTGATCGCCTGGAGGATACCGCAGAAGCGGTTTCCAGGAGCAACGATCCGGTGCGGACATATCTGAGGGAAATGGGTGCAGTGGGTCTTCTGGACCGGGATGGAGAAGTGATTATCGCCAAAAAGATTGAAGCCGGGGAGATGGAGGTGCTCTATTCCCTGGTGGAAGTCCCTGTGGCCATTGAAGAACTAATTCAGGTGGGGGAGGACTTAAAGAGAGAAAAGATCAAGCTCAAGGACGTGGTCAAGACCATTGAAGAGGACGATCCCACCGAAGAGGAAATGAACCAGCGTGAAAGGGTGATTGCTCTTCTAGAGGAAATCAGGCAGTGCTACAAGAAACGCAGAGGTGTTTATGAAAAATTTAATGAGTGCGCCCGCCTGGATCGCAGGGTTTACGGACATCAGAAAAAGATCCTGGAATACAAGTACGAAATAGTTGAGCACTTGAAGCATATCAAGCTGGAAAAGACCCTCATAGACAGCATCATCGAAAGGGTCAACGACTATGTGCGCCAGATGCACAACTGTCAGCGGGATTTAAGCGCCTATATTCTTTCCCTGGGCATGTCCCAGGAGGAATTGCATAACCTCCTGGAGAAGCTGCACAATAGAGATATCAATCCCGTGGCCGCGGCAGACCAGCTGGGCATGACCGTGGACGAGCTTTTTTCCTTCAAGGAACTTATTTATGGAAAAATGGAGATCCAGGAAAGACTGCAGCAGAAATGTATGCATAATGTGTACGAACTGGAAGAGATTCTGTGGAGGATCAACAAGGGCAACCAGGAAGCCCTGCGGGCCAAACAGGAACTTATCCGGGCCAACCTGCGGCTGGTGGTGAGCATCGCCAAAAAATACACCAACCGCGGCCTGCAGTTCCTGGATCTGATCCAGGAAGGCAATATCGGCCTGATGAAGGCGGTGGACAAGTTTGAATACCAGAGAGGCTACAAATTTTCCACATATGCCACCTGGTGGATCAGGCAGGCCATTACCCGGGCCATTGCAGACCAGGCCCGGACCATCCGGATACCGGTGCACATGATAGAGACAATAAACAAGCTGGTGCGTACCTCCAGGTATCTTGTCCAGGAACTGGGCCGCGATCCAAGCCCCGAGGAAATCGCCGAGCGCATGGACTATCCTTTGGAAAAGGTGAAAAAAGTGCTGAAGATCGCCAAGGAGCCCATCTCCCTGGAGACCCCCATCGGAGACGAAGAAGATTCCAGTCTGGGGGATTTTATTGAGGACAAAAAAGCCGTGGCCCCTGCGGACGAAGTGGTCAATGCAAAGCTCTCTGAGCAGATATCCATGGTCCTGGCCGAACTGACCCCCAGGGAAGAGCAGGTACTGCGCAAGCGTTTCGGCATCGGTGAAAAATCCGACCATACCCTGGAGGAAGTGGGCAAGCTTTTCAACGTCACCAGGGAGCGCATCCGCCAGATCGAGGCCAAGGCCCTGCGGAAACTGAGACACCCTGTGCGCAGTTCTTCCCTGAGGACC
This sequence comes from Desulfonatronospira sp., assembly GCA_003563255.1. Taxonomy (GTDB): domain Bacteria; phylum Desulfobacterota; class Desulfovibrionia; order Desulfovibrionales; family Desulfonatronovibrionaceae; genus Desulfonatronospira. The sequence goes on from PWSL01000366.1 coordinate 7,099, forward strand.
TATTATGAGAGTTGATTTAAAGATTGAGGGATTGAGGGATTGAGGGATTCAGGGATTGAGGGATTCAGGGATTGAGGGATTCAGGGATTGAGGGATTCAGGGATTGAGGGATTCAGGGATTGAGGGATTCA
>PWSL01000175.1 GCA_003563255.1 Desulfonatronospira sp.
GCATGTGGCATGGGGACTGGCTCCACCCGCACTTATTTTTAAAACCTGTCAATCATCCTTCAGAAAAATAAGTGCGGGGGTGCCTGTCCCCTGCTTTCCTTAAAAAGGGCTAAACTGTTACGAATCACGCGGATCTGTTCAGCGTTTTGCATGTCGAATGTGGACTGCTTCCTCACAATTAAACAGATACATAACAGTCAGTCGGTTACGCTGCATCAGGCAGTAGAAATCTTTTATTGAGGCAGGAAACAGAGTTTTTATGGAAATTAAGGGTGCATCACATTTTATTCAGGATATTATCGAAAAGGACCTGGAAAGCGGGAAGCATGACACTGTGATTACAAGGTTTCCCCCGGAACCCAACGGTTATCTGCATATAGGTCATGCCAAGTCCATTTGCCTCAACTTCGGGCTGGCAGAAAAATACGGTGGACGCTGCCACCTGCGTTTTGACGATACCAATCCCAGGAAAGAAGACCCGGAGTATGTACATTCCATAATGCATGATGTTGAGTGGCTGGGTTTTCACTGGGGAGACCACCTGTACTACGCCTCTGATTATTTCGGTGAATTTTACCGCTATTCCCTGCAGCTGATAAAACAGGGTCAGGCTTACGTCTGCAGCCTGAGTCCGGATGAGATACGCAGTTATCGTGGCACCCTTACAGAGCCTGGAATAAACAGCCCCTACAGGAAACGCAGCGTCCAGGAAAACCTGGAACTCTTCCAGGAAATGAAAAAGGGCAGTTTCAAGGAGGGTGAGTATGTACTGAGGGCCAGAATCGACATGGCCTCACCCAATATCAACATGCGCGATCCAGTGATTTACCGCATTATCCATGCTTGGCACCACCGCACCCGGGATGCCTGGTGTATCTATCCCACTTATGATTATGCCCATTGTCTTTCAGACTCCATTGAGGGTATCACCCATTCCCTTTGCTCTCTGGAATTTCAGGATCATCGCCCCCTCTACGACTGGTTCCTGGAGCAGCTTGGGGTTTCATGTCATCCTCAGCAGATCGAGTTTGCCAGGCTTAATCTGAATTTCACTGTCATGAGCAAGCGCAAATTGACTCAACTGGTCCAGTCAGGCCATGTAAGCGGGTGGGACGATCCCCGGATGCCTACAATCTCCGGGCTCAGGCGGCGAGGCTATACCCCGGAATCTATACGCAGATTCTGCGACCTTATCGGTGTGGCCAAGAGTGACAACGTGGTGGATATGTCAATGCTGGAATACTGCATCCGCGAAGATCTGAACAAAAGAGCTCCCAGGTATATGGGGGTTATTAACCCGCTCAAAGTGGTCATAACCAATTATCCTCAGGAATCCTCCGAAGAACTGCCGGCAATAAACAACCCCGAGGACGAGGCCATGGGGACCCGCAATGTCCCTTTTTCCCGGGTTATTTATATCGAGGCTGAAGATTTCCGCGAAGATCCCCCAAAAAAGTATTTCAGACTGGCACCCGGACGGGAGGTGCGGCTTAGATATGCCTATTTCATAACCTGCCAGGAAGTTGTCAAAGATCAGGAAACAGGTCGGATACTGGAGCTGCGCTGCACCTATGATCCGGCCACCCGGGGCGGGGATTCGCCTGACGGGCGTAAGGTCAAGGGGACCCTGCACTGGGTTTCGGCCGGACATGCAGTCAGATCCGGGGTACGCATTTATGATCGCCTTTTTTCCAGGCCCAATCCAATTCAGGATGAAAAAAAGGGTCTGGCTCTCAATGACACTTTGAACCCTGCTTCTTTACAGGAACAGCAGGGGTGCATGATGGAACCGGCCGTAAAAGGACTTAAGCCGGGAGATATACTGCAGTTCGAGAGGTTGGGATATTTTTGCGTGGACCCTGAAAGCACACCTGCAAGCCCGGTCTTTAACAGGACAGTTTCTCTCAAAGATACCTGGGCCAAAATAGAAAAGAAGATGCAGGGCTGAAAACAGACACATGTATCTGTTCAGCGCTTTGCATGTGGCTCGGGGACTGCCCCCTGCTTTCCTTTCCCCTTCGAGTTCAAATAAAGTGTCGCTGTAGTGCCAAACAGATACAAACACATTGACTGCATGTGCCTGCGAGGTATCAAGTGAACAACAATGCACCTCCGTGCGTCCTGACCATAGCCGGATCTGATCCTGGCGGGGGAGCCGGCATACAGGCGGATCTTAAGACGTTTACCGTGCACCGGGTGTTCGGTCTTTCAGTGGTCACCGCCATGACAGCTCAGAACACCACCGGGGTACAGGGTGTATTCGCGCTTGAGCCGCAGTTTGTGGCCCTGCAGCTGCAGAGTGTTCTGGATGATTTTCCTGTACGTTCGGCCAAGACGGGCATGCTTTTTTCGAAAGAGATTATCAGAGAAGTGGCCCGGGCCTTGACTAAAAGTGTCTTTCCCCTGGTGGTCGACCCGGTGTGCGTCAGTCAGAGCGGACACAAGCTTTTACAAGACGATGCTGTCCAGGCTCTTAAAGATGAGATTATCCCGCTGGCTGCTCTGGTTACCCCCAATCGTCCCGAGGCCGAACTTTTGACGGGCATGCCGGCCATAAACACCAGGGAAGATATTCTGGAAGCCATAGCCAGACTGCAGGGGATCGGGGCCACAGCAGTGCTTTTTAAGGGCGGGCATTTCAAAGAGACCGAGCAGTTAACCGACTGGCTGGGCATCAAGGGCAAAGAAGCATTGGCAATAATAAAACCCAGGATCGACACCAGCAGTAATCACGGCACCGGGTGTACTCTTTCGGCGGCCATAGCAGCCAACCTGGCTCAGGGGATGGATATTGAACAGGCAGTGAAGAAGGGCAGGGACTATCTGCAACTGGCCCTGGAATATAGTTTTCCTTTGGGGAGAGGCCATGGTCCTGTAAATCACTTAGCAGCACTGGATCGAGGCCACTGATTATCCCCAGGCTGATGTTCAGTTTCCTCCAAGCTCTTTGCTTCGCCGGGCGGCCTCCTGCACCGCCTCCAGGACCGCTGCTTTTACAGCGTGCTTTTCCAGCGCTCCAAGGCCTGCTATAGTTGTGCCACCAGGAGAGGTAACCATTTCTTTTAATTGAGTGATATGGCGGTTTTCCTGCTGTGCCATGTGGGCCGAACCTGCAAACAGCTCCAGTACCATGGCCGTGGCATCGGGTCTGCTAAGGCCCATGTATACACCCGCGTCCACCATACCCTCCATAAAATAGTAGACATACGCCGGGCCGGATCCGATAAGGGCGGTAAAAGAATCAAAGGCTTTTTCCGGCAACACGTAGACCTGTCCCAACTCCTGGAAAAGGCCCTGGATAAAATCAGCCCTGTCCCGGGAAAGGCTGTGGTCATCCAGGCAAAGGGCGAAGACCCCGCGGCCCACCAAGGCTGGAGTGTTGGGCATTACTCTTACCACGGGGCAGGCCTGGCTGCTCCAGAAGCTCAGGTCCCGCGTCCGGACACCGGCAGCCACTGAAACCAGACACTTGGACTGATTCAAGCCAGGAGCGATTTCTGCAGTTATGGCGGGTGCAAGGGCAGGCTTCACTGCCAGGATGATGAACTCGCAACTGCGGGCCAGGTCAACAGGTCCGGGATGCATTTGCATGCCGCACAGGCTGGATAGGCGTTGCATACAGGACTCGTCGGTGTCATAGCCGTGCAGATGCAGATCCTTCCGCCCGGCAAGGCCCTGGAGAATGGCCCCTCCCATGTTGCCTGTGCCGATAACTCCCAGATGTACACCCATTTAACCCACCACCTCCATTCGGCTGAAAAAAAAGGCGGTTTCTTCCCGGGCGGTTTCCGGTGCATCAGAGCCGTGCACTGAGTTTTTCTCTATGTCCAGGGCATAGGTTTTGCGTATGGTGCCTTCTTCAGCCTGTTCAGGATTGGTGGCCCCCATGATCTCCCGGTACTTTTCTATGCAGTTTTCCCCCTCCAGGATGCCTACTACTATGGGGCCTGAAGACATGTAGCTGGTGAGGCTGTCAAAAAAGGGTCTTTCACTGTGTACAGCGTAAAACCCCCGGGCCTCATCCTTGCTGAGGCGGAGCATTTTCAAGGCCACGATTTTCAGGCCGCTATCCTGAATCATTTTAAGAATGGCCCCCTGCAGGTTTCTCTCTACAGCATCCGGTTTGATTATGGAAAGTGTTCTCTGTGTCATTGTTCCTCCATTACTATTTGATTATATTCTTCAACCGTGAACCATGAACGCTGGAACTATTCACCCTAAAGCGGGCTACGCCCGCAACCCAGTTAATTGTTAATTGTTAATAGGGTAAGGCAGTTAATTTAGGCTTTTGTTCTTCAACAATTAACAATTAATAATTAACTGATATCAATTTCTTGTTTTTTGTGACAGGGTTTCAGGAGTAAGCCACTAAAGGTGGGTGACTGACTACTGACTACTGCGACTGGCAATAAGATTTTCTGCAGTTGCATCTGTCAAGGTAGTAAGTATTTCGTTTTTTATCTTGCAGATACCGCCATGATTTTTTGCTGCAGGATCAGTTCGTCCACACTGGCTATGTTGACCCTGTGATCCCTTTCTCTGTTCCAGTGGCGCAATGTCTGCAGGGTTTCCGGGTGCGGATGACCTATGGCCACCGCCATTCCGTGCCGGGAAGCCATTTGTTCGGCCTTTTGCAACTGGTGCATGATTGCTTCACGACTGCGGATATTGTCCAGAAAAACGTGGCGCTGCATGAAGTCCAGTCCCATTTCACGTGCTAGATAGGGGGCTACGCTATCCGGGGTGGTTACACTGTCCAGGAAGAACAAGTCCCTTTTCATCAGTTCTTCAAAGACTATTCTCATGCCCTGGTGATTCCGGGTAAAGGCGGAACCCATGTGGTTGTTCACCCCTTGGGCCTGGGGAATCTGCTGCAGGGCGTGGATCATCTGCTGCCTGATTTGTTCCGGTTTCATGTCCACAAAAAGGGCGCCTGGTCCCGGTTCTACCCCGCGGATGTAGGCGTCTGGCTCCATGGGCATATGCAGCATGACCTCGAAACCGTTTACAGATGCGAATTCTGCTACCTCGGAGGTCCTGGGCAGATACGGCAGGATGGAGAAAGTGACCGGAAAGTCCAGTTCAGCCAGTTTGCGGGGAAAAACCATGCATTCTCCAAGGTCGTCAATGACAATGACCAGGTTGCCTCTGCCGGCTTGTATGTCCGGTTTATCTAAGCCCAGATGCAGAAGATGTGTGGTCTGCCCGGCAATGCTGATGGCCCACTTCTGACCATGCTGGTCAAGTTGCTTGACTGTGGTGTTGTCCATGAAATGATTCAGGGCTTCCTCCAGGTTCTGAATGAACTGCTCCTGCCTGTTGCCTGTATATATATGCATCTCCTGAAAACTGTAGGGGGTGCCGAAGAAAAAACGGCTTTCCATCCGGTTGCGCAGGATATAACTCTCGTCCTGGTCTATTCTGTTCAGGGCATTCAGTATGGCCATATCCGCCTTCCATACTCTGTGTTCAAATCCAGTTCCCACCTTATCTGCATATTTGAATCTCTTTTCCTGGGAAGGATCATGTTCAGCAGGCCTGGAATAGACTTCATCATCTTTGACAGGGGGCTGGATGGCTACTTGAGTGGGAGTAACAGCAGTATTTTCCTTTGGGGGAAGCAGAAGAATCCCTAAAAGAGCCAGAAATGTAAAACCTGCGGCAGCACCCCACAACAAAAACCTGAGGTTCGGTTTCTGCCGGGGTGCCGGAGGTTTCTTGCTTTTGCGTTTTTTTCCGCCGGAGGAGGACACCATGGGTATTGGGGTTAATTGTAGCTTAGTTTCTGTATTCTGGGCATGGAACGTAAAACTTCCAGGGCCATGCGCAACTGGTTGTCTTCCTCCAGAAGCTTTTGTACTTCTTCGGAGTAGCGCTCTTCATACTCGGGCCTTTCATCCGGGTGCTCCAGGTGAAACTGCATTAATGATTCCCGGATTTCTTCCCTGTCTTCTTCATCCTTATCTTTTGAGATCCGCTGCAGCGGGATGTGGATGTCCGGGGTAACCCCCTCAGCCTGAATTGAGCGCCCGTCAGGGGTATAATAAAGAGCTATGGTGAGTTTGATGGCCGACCCGTCGGATATGGGCATAATGCTCTGTACCGAGCCTTTGCCTAAGGTGGGTTCTCCCAGGAGCAGGGCCCGGTTTCTGTCCTGCAGGGCTCCTGCAACGATTTCCGAGCCTGAAGCCGAACCTGAGTTTATAAGAACCACCATGGGGGAGGTTACATCCTCGGCCCTGCTGGTAGCGGTGTAATCCTTGCGCTGGGTCTCTTTACGGCCCTGGGTGTAAACAATCAGTCCTTCATCCAGGAATATGTCGGAAACCGATACGGCCTGGTCCAGAAGTCCGCCGGGATTGTTGCGGAGATCCAGAACTATGCCCTTGACCTCGTTTTCTGAGGAGTAATTACGGATTTCTTCTTTCAGGTCTTCAGTGGTGGTGGCCTTGAAGTCCGTAATGCGCAGGTGCAGATAGCCCGACTCCAGCTCGCGGCTTTTGACCGAATGTACAGGTATATCATCCCTGACAATCTTGATCTTTTCAGGGGTCTGAGAACCCTCTGAGAGGATGGTAAGCTCAACGGGCTCGCCTTTGGGACCGCGGATCTTGCTGACGGCATCGGTCAGTCCCATGTTCTGGGTGGACTCTCCTTCTATTTCAACGATTATATCCCCGGGTTCAAGCCCGGCCTTGTCGGCCGGGGTACCTTCTATAGGCGCAATCACCACCAGGTTGCCGTCCCGGATGCCTATCTGGATGCCGATGCCTCCGAATTTGCCGGAAAAGTCCTCCTGCATCATCTGCAGCTGTTCCAGGTCCACGTAAGAAGAATGAGGATCCAGGTTGCGAAGCATACCTTCTATAGCCCCCTGGATAAGATCCTGGCGATCTTTTGCTTCAACATAATTGTCTTCGATAAGATGCAGCACCTCGCTGAACATCTTCAGACTGTCCATCTGGTCGTCTCTGGCCTGGCTGGTCCACGGGGCTACCGTGAGCAGCATTAGAATCGCCAGAGTACCGATTAAATGGTTGATGCGCATTATTGCCTCCAGATTATTTGTTGATTGATTTGTATACGGTAACTAACGCGGGCTTTGCCCGCAACCCAGATAAGAAAAGAGTTTTTAGCCCACAGATCACACCCAGTGAAATCCGCTGCGCTGAGACTTCGTCTATTTCACCGGGCAGGCAGATTGACACAGATAAAAGA
>PWSL01000135.1 GCA_003563255.1 Desulfonatronospira sp.
GCATTTTAAGGAGGTATTTATGCCTGTTATTCCATCTAAGAGCCAGAATCTTGGTGTTCCCATCGGTGAGCCGGAAATCAAGGAAATTGATGTTGATTGCTTGCTGGTGGGCGGCGGCATGGGTTGCTGCGGCGCTGCTGTAGAGATCAAAAAGTGGGCCGACAAGCACGATGTCAGTTATCTCATGGTTGACAAGGCCTCCCTGGAGCGCTCCGGCGCAGTGGCCCAGGGCCTGTCCGCCATCAACACCTATCTGGGCGACAATACTCCTGAGGACTACGCCCGTATGGTCCAGAACGACCTCATGAAGGCCGTGCGCGAAGATCTGGTCTTCGACCTGGGCCGTCACGTGGATGATTCCGTACATCTGTTTGAGGAATGGGGACTGCCCATCTGGGTGACCACTGACGACGGCAAGCGCCTCGACGGTGCAGCCGCCAAGAAGAAGGGCCTGCAGGTACGCGAAGGTGCCAAGCCTGTTCGTTCCGGTCGCTGGCAGATCATGATCAATGGTGAGTCCTACAAGGTCATCGTGGCCGAGGCAGCCAAAAACGCCATCGGCGAGGACAACTACATTGAGCGCTGCTTTGTGGTCAAGCTGCTCCTGGACGCCAATGAGCCCAACCGGGTAGCCGGCGCTGTGGGCTTTTCCACCCGTGAAAATAAAGTATATGTATTCAAATCCAACGCCATCCTGGTGGCCTGTGGCGGCGCAGTCAATGTCTACCGCCCCCGCTCCACCGGTGAAGGTATGGGCCGGGCCTGGTATCCTGTCTGGAACGCCGGCTCCACCTACACCATGTGTTCCGAGGTGGGCGCGGAAATGACCATGATGGAAAACAGGTTCTGCCCGGCCAGATTCAAGGACGGCTATGGTCCTGTTGGCGCCTGGTTCCTGCTGTTCAAGGCCAAGGCCACCAACGCCAAGGGCGAAGACTATACCCAGAAGAATATGCACCTGCTCAAGCCTTACCAGGAAAAGGGCTACGCCACCGGCAAGGTCATGCCTGCCTGTCTGCGCAACCACCAGACCCTGGAGGAGATGAGGGCCGGCCTTGGTCCAATCTATATGGACACCGCCACCGCCCTGCAGAACACCTTCAAGGAGTTGTCCAAGAAAGAGCAGAAGCACCTGGAATCAGAAGCCTGGGAAGACTTCCTGGATATGTGCGTTGGTCAGGCCAACCTGTGGGCCTGCATGAACATTGAGCCTGAGAACAAGGGCTCCGAAATGATGCCCACCGAGCCCTACCTGCTGGGCTCCCACTCCGGTTGCTGCGGCATCTGGGTATCCGGGCCCGATGAAGACTGGGTACCGGAAGAGTACAAGGTACTCGCCCCCAACGGCAAGGCATACAACCGCATGACCACGGTCATGGGCCTGTGGACCTGCGCTGACGGCGTCGGCGCTTCCGGGCACAAGTTCTCCTCCGGTGCACATGCCGAGGGGCGCATGGCTGCCAAGGCCATGGTCCGCTGGTGTGTGGACCATAAGGACTTCAAGCCGACCCTGAAGGATTCCCCCCAGGACCTGGCCAAGATGATCTACCAGCCCTGGTACACCTATGAAGAGCACAAGAACGTATCCACTGCTCCGGACATCAACCCCAAGTACATCACCCCGCGCAACTTCATGATGCGCCTGATCAAGTACTCGGATGAATACGGTGCCGGTGTGGCTACCTACTATGTCACCTCCGAGGCTCTGCTTGAGGTGTTGAGCAAGCATCTGGACTGGCTGCAGGAAGACTCCCTGAAGCTGTGCGCCCGCGATCTGCATGAACTTATGCGTGCCTGGGAAAACTATCACCGCCTGTGGACCGTCCGCCTGCACACCATGCACATCCGGTTCCGCAAGGAGACCAGGTACCCCGGCTTCTACTATCGCTCCGACTTCATGGATCTCAACGAGGAAGAGTGGCTTTGCTTCACCAACTCCAAGTACGATCCCGAAAAGGGCGAGATGACCTTCTTCAAGAGGCCTTACATCCAGATCTTCGATCCCAAATGGGATAAGGAATAACTGAAACAGGCTGCGGGCCGTACGGTCCGCAGCCTTTTTAATGGTCTAAGCCCGAGCTGAACTGAACAGTGGTTTAGTTCGGCCTCAGGCCATTTTCGTAAGATAAGGCATAAAATCAGGGAGGATTGAGAATGTCCAATAACAGTATTCTGGTAATCGGCGGCGGTTTCAGCGGCTTAACAGCCGCGCTGGAAGCCGCTGAAGTCGGACACGAGGTGTATATCGTTGAGCAGGAGCCATATCTTGGAGGACGAGTGGCCCAGCTTAAGCACTATTTCCCCAAACTTTGTCCTCCGACATGCGGCCTGGAGATAAACTTTCAGCGCATCAGAAAAAACCCGAAGGTCAAACAGTTCACTATGGCCCGGGTGACTGAGGTGTCAGGCGGTCCCGGCAACTACGAAGCCAAAATCAAGATCAAGCCCAGGTTCGTCAACAGCAACTGCACCGCCTGTGACAAGTGTGTCGAAGTCTGTCCTGTTGAAAGAGACAGCGAATACGACTTCAATATGGGCAAGACCCGGGCCGTTTATCGTCCGCACCTTATGTCCTTTCCCATGCGCTATGTCATTGATGACCAGGTTTGCGAAGGCTCATCCTGCGCCAAATGCGTGGACGCCTGCCAGTATCAGGCCATTGACCTGGATGAAAAAGAGCGCGAGTTCACCCTGAACGTAGGTTCAATAATCGTCGCTACAGGCTGGAAGCCGTATGACATCACCAAGCTCACCAACCTGGGAGGAGGTCAGATCCCCAACGTCATTTCCAACATGCAGCTTGAAAGACTGGCTGCACCAGCCGGCCCCACCGACGGCCGGGTGCTTAGACCCTCAGACGGCAAAGAACCCAAACGCATCGCCTTTGTGCAGTGTGCCGGATCCAGAGACCAGAATCACCTGGATTACTGTTCATACATCTGCTGCATGGCATCCCTCAAGCACTGTACCTACATCCGGGAGCAGTACCCTGACGCTGAGGTGGTCATCTACTACATTGACCTGCGTGCCCCGGGCAGGTACGAAAATTTCCTGAACAAGATCCAGGAGGACGAAAAAGTGCGGATGGTCAAGGGCAAGGTTGCAAAAATCACCGAGGACACTGCAACCGGAGACCTGGTGGTAACCGCTGAAGACATCATGGGCGGTGTCAAAAAAGAGGAAACCTTCGATCTTGTGGTCCTTGCCACTGGCATGCAGCCTTCCATTTCCATAGACGGCCTGGCTTTGGAAGTTCCCATGGACGATTCAGGTTTTATCACCGGCGGCGAGGACAAGGGAATCTTTCCTGTCGGCTGCGCCAAAATGCCGCTGGATGTTATGACCTCGGCCGAAACAGCCACAGGCGGGGCACTGAATGCTATACAAACGGGGAGGAGGTAAGTCACAATGGCTGACAATAAGACAGGAGTATATATCTGTACCGGTTGCGAAATCGGGGACAACCTGAACAAGGAAGCTGTACGGGAATATATTGACGAGGAATGTTCTCCGGCAGTGCTCAAGGAGCACTCATTTTTATGCAGCAAGGAAGGTGTTGCAGAAATCCAGGGCGATATCGACGGCGAGGGTGTAAACAAGGTCTGCATCGCTGCCTGTTCACCCAGGATAATGTGGGACGTGTTCGATTTCGGCCCCAAGGTCCTGGTTGAAAGGGCCAATATTCGGGAATTGGCGGTATGGTCATACCGAAACCCCGAACTCCCCGAACCCGAAGATGATGAGATGTCCGATCCTTTGACCATGATGGTCAGGGATTACATCCGTATGGGCGTGGTCCGCCTGGAAAAGACGGATTATCCCGAAAGGGAGCCCCTGGAGCCCAGCAACACCATCATGGTTCTGGGAGGCGGAGTGACCGGCCTCAATGCCGCTCTGGGTGCAGCCAATACCGGCTACGACGTGGTTCTGGTGGAAAAGGAAGACAAGCTGGGTGGTTTCGCCGCCAAGATGTACAAGCAGACCCCCACCAAACACCCGTATACCGAGGCTGAACAGCCTTCTGTGGACGAACTTATCCGCAAAGTGGAAGGAAACGACAAGATCAAGGTGCTGACCAAGGCTGAACTGCAGCTCATAAAAGGTGCACCCGGAAAATACACTGTAACTGTTAAATCCGGAGGCGAGGATCACGAGCTCTTCATAGGCTCCGTGGTTCTGGCCACTGGCTGGAAGCCTTACGATGCCTCCAAGCTGGGACACCTGGGTTACGGCACAATCAAGAACGTGGTTACCAATGTGGAACTGGAGACCATGGCCAAGGAAGGCAAGCTGCAAAGGCCTTCCGACGGGCAGCCGGTTCAAAGCGCTGCATTCATCCAGTGTGCCGGACAGCGGGATCCCGAGCACCTTCCCTACTGCTCCTCGGTATGCTGCATGACATCCCTGAAACAGGCAAAATATATCCGGGAAAAGGACGACGATGCCAAGGCCTTCATATTCTACAAGGACATGCGTACACCCGGCGTATACGAGAGCTACTACCGTGAAGCCCAGGATGATCCAGGCATCTTTCTGACCAAATCCGAGATTCAGGAAGTAAGCGAAGACGGAGACGGCAAGATCGTGGTCAAGGTTACCGACACCCTGCTTGGAGAAGACCTGGAAGTGGCGGTTGATCTGCTGGTCCTGGCCACCGGAATGGTGCCGACCATCGCCGAAGAAGCCGTACTCAAGCTGGGATACCGCCTGGGCGAACAAATCCCGGATCTGGAGCTTTTCAACGGCTTTGCCGATTCCAACTACATCTGCTTCCCCTATGAGACCAGGCGTACCGGGATTTACGCCGCCGGATGCGTGCGCCAGCCCATGAACATGAGTACCGCCAAGGACGACGCAGCCGGTGCCGCCCTCAAATCCATTCAGTGCCTTGAATCCATCAATCACGGCGTGGCTGTTCATCCCCGCTCCGGTGACCCCACTTATCCCAAGTTCAACATGGTCCGCTGCACCCAGTGCAAGCGCTGCACCGAGGAATGCCCCTTCGGAGCCCTGGACGACGACGAGAAGGGAACTCCAGAGCCCAATACCACCAGGTGCCGCCGCTGCGGAACCTGCATGGGCGCCTGTCCCGAGCGCGTCATCTCCTTTGACAACTATAGCGTTTCCATGCTCAATGAGGCCATCGCCGCCATCCAGGTCCCGGATGACGAGGAAGAAGGCGGCTACCGCATCCTTTGCCTGGTCTGCGAAAACGACGCCTACCCGGCCCTGGATATGGCGGCCATGCGCAAGAACAAGTGGTCTGCCTCTGTTCGCTTCATAGGCATCCGCTGTCTGGGCTCGGTGAATACCCAGTGGATAGCTGAATCCATGAGTAAGGGGATAGACGGGGTTCTTCTGCTTGGCTGCAAATACGGCGATGACTACCAGTGCCACTTCATTAAAGGCAGTGAGCTGTGCAATAAGCGCATGGACAATATCGGTGAAACCCTGGAAAGGCTGCAGGTTGAGTCTGAAAGAATACAACAGAAACAGATATCCATAGATGAATACGACAAGATACCCAAGATAATCGATGACTTCATTGAGGAGATCGAGGGTTACGGTCCTAATCCATATAAGGGTTTCTAGGAGGTAATAGATGTCTACAAGAATCGACCCTGATGTACAGTTTATCCGGGAAATGCAGGCTGCAGGCGGAGAATCCCTGAAAAAATGCTATCAATGCGCAACCTGCAGCGTTATATGTCCACTGTCTCCGGAAGAAACTCCATTCCCCCGCAAGGAAATGGTCTGGGCCCAATGGGGCATGAAAGACAAACTTGTCAATGATATTGACATCTGGCTGTGCCACAACTGCGGGGAATGCTCCGACTACTGCCCCCGAGGGGCAAAACCGGGAGATCTTCTGGCCGCCCTTCGCAATACGGCATACAAGTCTCTGGCCAGGCCGGCCATCCTGGGCGAATGGATGAGTTCAGCCAAGTACCTGCCGGTACTCTTTGCCATTCCGGCTATACTCTTTCTCATTGTCTGGGCGGCCACCACGGGGCTGACTATCCCGGACGGAGAAATCGTATTCAGCAAGGTATTCCCCACACTTCAGGCCATTGACCCCATTTTCATTCTGACGGTTATTTTTGTGGTCTTCACCTTTATCTATTCAGTTGGGAGGATGCTGGCGTCCTTCAAGGAAGCGGGATATGTACCGCAGGAAGGATCTCCATCGATGTTGAGATCACTTTATGACGTAATCAAGGAGCAGATCCTGACCCATGTCAAGTTCAAGGACTGCGAGACCAACCAGGAGCGCTACACCGGCCACCTGCTGGTTTTTTACGGATTTATCGCCCTGTTCGTAGTAACGGGCATAGTAGCGGCAGCCTACTGGGCGGACAAATTCGGGATTATCGAGTTCGCCACACCCATGGCCCTGTACAATCCAGTAAAGATCCTGGCCAATGTCGGCGGAATAGCTCTTATCGTGGGCCTGGTGTACATGACCCGCATGCGTCTGAACATAGATCCCAAAAAGACCGTCAATTCCTTTTATGACTGGTATCTTCTTGGTGTAATCTGGGCAGTGGTCATCACCGGCTTCCTGGCCCAGATCTTCAGGCTGGCTGATGCAGCTGCTCTGGCCTACATAATCTATTACCTGCACCTGGTAACTGTCTTTATGCTCTTTGCATACCTGCCCTGGTCCAAGCTGGCCCACCTGGTCTACAGGACTGTGGCCCTGGCATACGCCAGACAGATCGGGCGTAAGGGACTGTCGGAATAACCGGTCGGAAAATCAAACCACATAATTCAAAAAAAGCTCCTTCCCCTGGGAAGGGGCTTTTTTTTCTCGACAATTCAGCACTACAGCAAAACTTCTAAGGCGGACCATGCCCGCAACCCAATAAAGAAAAGTGTATTTTGACAGGATTAACCACGCCAAAGACGCGTGGCAGGCATAGATTGACAGGATAAGCAAGCAGCGGCCGGAAGCCGCAGATTGCATTAACCATCGCCAAAGGCGGATGATAACCTTTTGGCTTGGCTTCCGGCCAGGACAAAATGATTTTTCTCTTTATCCATCTCTTAATCTATGCCTGCCACGCGTCTTTGGCGTGGTTAATCCTGTCAAAATACACTTTTCTTTATTGGGTTGCGGGCATGGTCCGCCTTAGAAGTTTTGCTGTAGTGCTGAATTGTCGAGAA
>PWSL01000265.1 GCA_003563255.1 Desulfonatronospira sp.
ATAAGCGCCATTCCGCGCATTGTGCCGGTGCTCAAGTCCATGGTCATGCTGGTGCTGGCGGACATGGTGCTTTTGCAAAGGGCCATACAGACGACAGAGAATAGATGACAGATAGCATACCTATAATAACCCAGACAGCAAACGGAGTTTATCAGTGCGCAAGACTGCATATTTTATCGAGGGAGACGGTATAGGACCCGAAGTGTGGCAGGCAGCCAGGCCGATACTGGACCAGGCCCTGGATAAGGCTTACAGCGGCGAGCACAGCCTGGAATGGGTGGAGCTTCTGGCCGGGGAAAAAGCCTATAAAGAGACAGGAGAGTATCTGCCCGCCAGAACCCTGGATACCCTAAGGGAAGCTGAACTGGCCATTAAGGGACCCCTGGCCACCCCTGTGGGCGGGGGTTTTCGCAGCCTCAACGTCACCCTGCGCCAGGTTCTGGACCTGTATGCCTGTATCAGGCCCGTGAAATACTTCCAGGGTATAATGTCTCCTCTCAAAAGACCTGAACTGGTGGATATGGTGGTCTTCAGGGAGAATACCGAAGACGTCTACGCCGGCATCGAGTGGGCTGCAGGCAGCCCGGAAGTGGAAAAAGTGGCCTCTTTCCTGCGCGATGAAATGAAGGCGGATATAGCGCCCGGGTCCGGCATAGGCATCAAGCCCATTTCCGAGAAGGGCAGCAAGCGCCTGGTGCGCAAGGCTATAGATTATGCCCTGTACAAGAAAAGGCCCAGCGTGACCTTAGTGCATAAGGGCAACATCATGAAGTACACCGAAGGAGCCTTCAGGGCCTGGGGCTATGAGCTGGCCCGGGAGGAGTACGCCGACAGGACCATCACCGAGGACGAGGCAGGCCAAGGCAAAACCGGGCTGGTCATCAAGGACCGCATAGCCGATGCCATGTTTCAGCAGGTGCTCCTGAAGCCGGATCTCTACAGCGTCATAGCCACCACCAACTTGAACGGGGACTACCTCTCGGATGCTCTGGCCGCTCAGGTAGGCGGACTGGGCCTGGCCCCCGGGGTGAACATGAGCGACAGGCTGGCCTTTTTCGAGGCCACCCACGGCACTGTGCCCTCCTATGCCGGCAAGGACGTGGTCAACCCGGGCAGCCTGATCCTCAGCGGGGCCATGCTTCTGGAGCATGCCGGCTGGGAAAAGGCCTCGGATCTTATCCACGCCTCCATTGAAAAGGTGGTCTCCAGCAAGAGGGTCACCCAGGACCTGGCCCGACAGATCCCGGACGCCGTGACCGTGGGCTGCAAAGAGTTCGGAGAGCTTATAGGCGAGAACCTGTAGGGTGGTATGTCGGACCTGTCAGACGGGTCCGACAGGTCAGACGGGTCCGACAGGTCTGACGGGTCTGACGGGTCCGACAGGTCTGACGGGTCCGACAGGTCTGACAGGTCTGACAGGTCCGACAGGTCCGACAGGTCCGACAGGTCTGACGGGTCCGACAGGTCTGACAGGTCTGACAGGTCCGACAGGTCTGACGGGTCTGACGGGTCTGACAGGTCCGACACGTCCGACAGGTCCGACGGGTCAGAGAGCTCCGACAGGTCCGACTGCTCCGACTGCTCCGACATCCCGGCCTCAGGTGTATCTCTTGGGGTTGATGCGGTATTTTTTGACTTTGTAGTTGATGATGCGGTAGCTGACCTTCAGGTCCCGGGCGGCCTGGAGCATGTTGCCCCGGGCCTTTTTCAGGGAGTCTATGATGAGTTCCTGTTCGAAGCGGGCCACGGTCTCCACAAATGGCAGCTCGGTGTCGGTGGCGGTGCTTTCGGCGGTCTGCAGGGTGGGGGGCAGGTGATAGGTGCGGATGACCTCCTCGGAGCACATAAGCACCGCCCTTTCCATGCAGTTGCGCAGTTCGCGCACGTTGCCCGGCCAGTGATACTGAATGAGCAGGTCGATGGCCGGGGTGGAAATACGTCTGATGTTTTTTTCGTATTCTTTGCAGAAAGTCTGCAGGAAGTGCTCGGCCAGGGGCAGAATATCTTCCCTGCGCTCCCTCAGGGGCGGGATGAAAATGGGAAAGACATTGATGCGGTAGTACAGGTCCTCCCTGAATGTACCCTCATGGATGCGGTTTTCCAGGGGCTGATGGGTGGCGCAGACGATACGCACATTGACCCGGGTGGTTTTCTCCCCTCCCAGGCGCTGTATTTCCCCGGCCTGGATGGCCCGCAACAGCTTGGCCTGGGCTTCGGCGCTTAACTCTCCTATTTCGTCCAGAAAAAAGGTGCCGAGGTGAGCCAGCTCAAAGCGTCCCTTCTTCTGACCCATCGCACCGGTAAAGGCTCCCCGTTCATATCCGAAAAGCTCGCTTTCCAGGAGTTCCCCTGGCAGGGAGGCGCAGTTGAGCTTGATGAAGGGCTTGTCCTTTCTGGGGCTCATCCTGTGAATGGCCTCGGCCAGCAGCTCCTTGCCTGTGCCTGACTCCCCCCGGATAAGCACCGTGGCCCGGCTGGGGGCCACCTGCATGACCTGGTTCATGATCATGTTCATGACCTTGGAGGTGGAGATGAGCTGGCTTTCGGACATGCTCTGCCGGGCGCTTTTCATCTCGGCGGTGGTGAACTGGGGCAGCTCTTTCTGTCTGCTGACCTCCTCCTGGAGAAAAGATGTCTGCCTGGCTATGAACATACCCAATACCTGCAGAAAGCGGCAGTTGGTCTCCAGTTCCGGCAGGTCCCTAAGCTCCATCTCGGCGTTCAGGACTCCCTGGATCTCTGTTTCGTTTTCCTGGCCGTGGCGCTTGATGGGCACTGAGATAAAGGACATGCTGGCCAGTTCTTCCGGGGTGCGGTCAAAGGCCAGGTTCAGGAAGTTGGGGTCGTCCTTCATCAGGGGAACGATAATAGGGGACTGTTCCTTGACCACCTGGCCGATGATTCCCTGTCCCGGGGTGTAGGAATACTTGGGGGTCTTGGTGAATCCGATATACAGGCTGAATTCGATGCTCTGGGTCTTGGGATCAAATATGGCCAGGGAAATGCGTTTGTAATCCATTTCATCCGCAGTGGCCTGCAGAAGCTTCTCCAGCCCCTCGCGCAGCGGGCCCTGCCAGCCGTGCTGCATGAGCAGTTTTTCCAGGGCGACCAGGTAATTATTCTCTGTCATAAGCAGTATGTTCAGTTTACCGAAGCCATAAATTCAGCGCCCAGCCTGGCGGCCTTGAGGTTTGCATCCACCAGTTTTGGAGGAAGTTTTTTCTGGATACCCTCCAAAAAGACGTCCAAGTCCAGCTCGAAGAATCCGCCTGCAAAAAAGGCCCCCAGAAGGACCGTGTTGGCGGTCTGGACATTGCCTGCCTGGCCGGCCAGTTCGGTGCAGGGGACAAAGTATGATTTTCCGGCGCATCCGGCGACATTTTCCCGGATGTAGTCAATATCCGGATATTGTTCCTTTCCCATGGAAACGGACAAAGGCGGGACGGGGGTATCGCTGCTGAGGGCCAGCCCCCCGGGCTGCAGAAAAGGCAGGGCCCGCAGAGTTTCCAGGGGCTCGAACCCAAGAAGGATGTCCGCCTCTGCATAAGATATTTTGGGGCTCATATAACCACCCACCAGCACAAAGGAATGTACTACTCCGCCTCGCTGGGCCATGCCGTGGATTTCCCCGGCGGTTACTTCCATACCGTTTTCCAGGGCGGTTTCCGCCAGGAGCCTGGTGGCTGTCAGGGTGCCCTGGCCGCCTACACCGGAAAAAAAGATGCGTAAGGGTTTCATGGTTTAACTCCTGCTCTCGGGTTTGATGCTGCTGCTGATCTGGACACAGACCATGCAGCCGGCACAGTGTACAGGACTTATCCGGACTTTTTCCCCTTCCAGGTAAAAGGCGGGGCAGGCCAGGGTGTGCAGGCATTCCAGGCTGGATTCGTCGGATACAGCTACCTTTGCCTTCTGGGTCCTTTTCTGTCCCAGTACCCTGCGGGCGTACAGGGGGCAGGGCTCTTCAGCAATGAGCACCCGGACACCCGGGGCGTCCTTCATCTCGTTTAAGGCCTGGTCCAGGGCCTTCTGGTTCAGGGCCTTGACCTTTTTCACCTGTTCCACTCCGCAGGCCTTGACCAGGGGTTCAATTTCCAGGTGTCCGGGCTTTTTGTTGTACAGGGACTGGTCCACTCCCGGATGGGGCTGGTGCCCGGTCATGGCTGTGGTCCTGTTGTCCAGGATAACCAGCAGAAGATCGTGCTGGTTGTAGACCGCGTTGGCCAGGCCGGTAATTCCGGAATGAAAAAAGGTGGAGTCGCCGATGAAGGCCACCACCGGATTTTTTACGGCCCTGGACATGCCGCATCCAGAGGATACCGACGAGCCCATGCACAAAAGAAAATCCGCGGCTTTCAGGGGCGGGAGCATGCCCAGAGTGTAACAGCCGATATCCGAGGAGTATACGGCATCATCACCGAAAATTTTGCGCACCCGCACATATACCGAGCGGTGCGAGCAGCCGGCGCACAGATTGGGCGGCCGGGCGGGCAGTTTTTCCTGCTCAATGCTGCACATTTGCTGGTCCGGCACATCGCGCCCCAGAAAGCGGTGCAGGGCGGCAGTGACCCCGGAGGTGGAGTATTCATCAAACAGGGGCAGATCCTGGTCCTTGCCCTGAACATGGGTGCTCAGTCCGCGTTTCTGGCAGACCAGCCGGACCTCGTTTTCCAGGATGGGTTCCAGTTCTTCCAGGACCAGGACCCTGTCCACGCTTTGCACAAAATCCGCAACCAGGTCCTGCGGGAAAGGATATCCCAGACCCAGTTCCAAAACTTTTACCTTCAGGTCCGGGTAAAGCTTGAGCACGTCCGAGAGATAGGCCCTGCTGACCCCGGAGACTATGACCCCGTCATTGCCCTGGCCGTAAACACGGTTCCAGGGGGATGAATTTATCTCCGGGCGGATTTTTTCCAGGTTGGTTAGAAGGGCCTTGTGCCTGGCCCTGCCCACTGCCGGGACCGATACGAAACGCTGGGGGTTCTTGACGAATTCTCCGCTGGTTTTTGCCGGCGGAAGTTCTCCGAAGGTCACCGGACCGCGCATGTGGTTGATCCTGGTGGTGGTGCGCAGCATGATAGGCTGCTGCCATCTAACTGAAAGCTCAAAGGCCTCCCGGGTCATGTCCTTGCATTCCTGGGCGGTGGCCGGCTCAAAGCAGGGCAGACCGGCCAGGCGCACGTAATAGCGGTTGTCCTGCTCGTTCTGGCTGGAATGACACCCCGGGTCATCGGCGCACAGGATGACCAGGCCCCCTGGAGTGCCGATGTAGGCCAGGGTCATCAAGGGGTCTGCAGCCACGTTGACGCCTACATGCTTCATGGTCACCAGGGTGGGGACGCCTCCCAGGGCAGCACCGCCGGCGACCTCCATGGCCACTTTCTCGTTGATGGAGTACTCAAAGTAATAATCTCCTCTGTCTGAAAGGCGGAAAAAGGTGTCCGGGACTTCCGAGGAAGGGGTGCCCGGGTAGCAGGAAATAAATCCCACTCCGGCTTCTAAGGCACCGCGGACGATGGCCTCGTTGCCCAGGAGCAACTCCCTGGCCCCGGATTTTGGATCTAAAAGATTCATCAGTCTTAGCTCCCTTGTTGTTCTGTCTTTTTACGCAAGCTGTCTATCTTGTAGCGGATAAATCCATCATCTGCTCCGTGGGCCAGCTCTTTAAGGCTCTGGTATGACTCCAGGGCCTGCTGATAATCCCCTGCCTGTTCAGCCACAAAGGCCTTCTGCGTGTGATACTGGTTTTCAAACTCCCTGGGAAAGTCGTCCCCGGCCTCCTGCAGGATCTCCAGAGCCCTGGCATAGTCCTGCATGAGCTCATAAGCCTTGGCCCGGCCCAGAAGGGCCAGGGGCTGAAGGGAATCGTCCTTTTTTTCCAGGCGGCTGAAGGCCTCGGCGGCCTCCTGGTATTTGCCCGTGTCCATGTAGATACGGGTCAGCTCAAGTAGAGCCCCTCCCTGCATGGCACCGGGTGCGTCCTCCAGAAAGTTCTCCAGGGCCTGTATTCTTTCCTCCTGGTCCTGCATGGCCAGTATTGCGCTCATTTCTTCCTGGGCCTGCTGCTGGGCCCTCTCGGTAAAAAAGGTGTATCCGGAATAGGAGGCCGCACCTATTACCACGGCTACAACCACCGTCAGGATCATTTTCTGGTATTCCTGGATCTTTTGCAACAGGGGATGGGCGGTCTCGTCCGCCTCGCTCATGAGCCTGTCCAGAAACCCCTTTTTGTTGCCGGGATCTGTCATATGGCCTCCGTTGCTTCTGCGTCTTTTCGGTTGTCAGCCGTCACACTTTCAATCATGGAAGTGATGCTCAGGGCCGCCGGACTCTGGGGATGGGTCTTGATGTAAATATAGCCTTCGTCTCCGGAACGAACTATTTCCGGGTCTATGGGGATGCGTCCCAGGAAGGGGACATTCATTTCCCGGGCCAGGCTCTCGCCTCCCCCTGAGGTGAAGATATCCAGGTGTTCGTTGCAGCTGTGGCATACGTATCCGCTCATGTTTTCCACTATGCCGGCAACAGGAGTATCCATGTCCCGGCAGAAGCTTACTGAGCGGCGAACGTCGTCCACGGCCACCGCCTGGGGGGTGGTGACAATGACCGCCCCGGTGTCTTCTCCCAGGAGCTGCAGAACGGACATGGGCTCGTCCCCGGTCCCGGGAGGGCAGTCCACTACGAGATAGTCCAGCTCACCCCAGGCCACGTCCTGCAGAAACTGCCGGATAAGGCCCATCTTGACCGGACCGCGCCAGATGACCGCATCCTGGTTGCTGGGCAGTAAAAAGCCCAGGGACATGACCCACAGGTTTCTGCTCCAAGGGACGGGTTCCATGAAATCCTTGTCCATGTGGGGCTTCTCCCCGGTGAGGCTTAACAGCCTGGGGATGCTCGGTCCGTGTACATCCAGGTCCAGAAGACCCACCCGGTAGCCCTGCAGGCTAAGCCCCACAGCCATATTGGCGGCTACTGTACTTTTGCCCACACCGCCCTTGCCGCTCATGACCACCAGTTTTTTACTGATCCTGTCCATGCGGCTGCGCAGTCTGGCATCTTTGTCCTGTTTTTCTTTCTGCTTATCTTGAGCGCCGGGACATGTGGGCGCCATTTTCAGGTCCTTCATATTATCCTCC
>PWSL01000368.1 GCA_003563255.1 Desulfonatronospira sp.
CGGGGGGAGCACCTAAGCTTAGTGTCCAAAAATGAAACAGTCCCATCTTATTGTTCCCACGCTCTGCGTGGGAACATTCCCTGGACGCTCCGCGTCCACAATGACCGCAGGAGCGGTCGGGTTACGCTCCCACGCAGAGCGTGGGAGCGATAAACCCCCAGATTATGCAGGCATTATGTAACACTTATTTTTTTGACAAACCCTTAGCAATTCATCGCCGATCATTCACCTGACCAAGATCGGCATGCTTGAGTTGTTGCACGCACTGTTCGGTCAAATATTGCGACCTGTGCGGACGGTTCCGAAGTTCCGCAAGGGGCTTTATATAAAGACTTTATATAAATTCTAGAAATCATGCAATTTTTTACAGGCCAGGGGGACTGCCATGATAAAAACCCTTGTCAGTATGTCACTTGTTTTATTTCTCTCCATAGGTATT
The DNA here is from genome assembly GCA_003563255.1 of Desulfonatronospira sp. GTDB lineage: Bacteria > Desulfobacterota > Desulfovibrionia > Desulfovibrionales > Desulfonatronovibrionaceae > Desulfonatronospira. The sequence continues at coordinate 440 of PWSL01000368.1, forward strand.
CTGGAAACAGCTGATGCGCTTGATTTGCAGCTGGTCAGGCAGGACAGAGGTTATTTTTCCATAAACACGCCGAAGGGATGGGACCTGCATGTTGCAGGGCAGTGCGCTGAACTGGCGTTTGTTCTGCGTGACAGGAATAATCCCCTTCGACAGATATTCCACTTTGGTTCCATTGGACCTGTCTATATGAGTCATCAACAGAAACAGATAGACGCCGATTATATGCAGATGGGGGGGTATCCTGTTCCCTGGGCTGAGATGCCGGTAGTCAGCCCTTTAACTCCTGAAAACTTTCTGGCTAACTTTGAGCTGGTCACATCCACCCAAATTGCCAGACAGTTCATGCCCCAGGCTCCAAAATTGTCAAGCTTCACTTTAATCTCGTCAACTCCAGTAAGTTCACAGATATCTGGAGGTCAATCAGCTGTGTCGCGTGCCTTGTTTACTGAAGCGGGAGTTGTGGGAGAAGGTCTGTTTACTTGTACAACCGCCCCTTTTATGCAGCATATGGGTGGACCGGGCGGCGGAAATGCGTATGCTTTTATGGTTTCTGGAGTAACAGCTCCTCAGGAAGAGTTTGCCGGTCTTCAGCCTGTTTTAGCCGAATCATTGTCCAGTTTTGTTGTGTCTTCCCAATATGTTCAACAGTGCATGGCAGCTTCGCAGGGAGCTTTTGAGCAGGTGATCCAGGCAGGCCAGACCCTTCGTGAGACTTCCGATATGATTGTTGATGGCTGGAGGGACAGGAACAGAACTTACGATGTCATTGCACAAAAAAGAAGTGACGCCATGCTGGGATACAGCCGGGTCTACAACCCGGACGATGATGAAATATACCATGTTGACCCTGCTTTTTGGGATCAATACGATAAGAACAGACATCTGTATGACATGGGTAACCTGGAAATGCTTTCAGGAAACGATTACGAGCAGTGGACACGTGTACCCCGGAATCAAACTGAAATCCGCTAAAAAAACCTCCGGGGACTGGCTCTTTTGCCGCCTGTTTTTTTGTTCAATTGCAAGTTATCAAACGGCAAAGTGCCTGTCCCCAAGTGAGACAGGTTATCAATTTATAAGGTTCGCTGTAGTTATAGTCTGCTTTAGATTTTCAAAAAAACGTACGGGACTGTCCCAAATATGAATTAAGGCAAGATATTTTAACTCACGGGCACAGTTTCAGTTGGTGATGAAGAATGAAAATGCAGAAAAACGGCAATAAAGAGGCTTATCAAAAGAAAAGTTCATGGTTCAAAAGCTCTATGGGGGTGCAGTCCAAGTTTTTGCTGGGAACCGGCTTGATTCTGCTGGCAGTGTGTCTGGTGAGTGCATTTGTGATCTATTATCATGAAAAGCGCCAGATGGAAATGGACGCCCTGGCCAAGTCCGAGCTGGTCATGGGTGCTGTGGATGCCAGCAGGAATTACGTCCGGGAGGTGCTGAGGCCTGCCATGTACGAGAAATACGGTCAGGATCACTTTATGCTCGAGGCCATGTCTACATCTTATGTAGGCAGGTCTGTCATGGAAAGATTCGCTCCCGCCCTGGAAGAATTTGATTACAGGCGGGTGGCCATCAATGCCAGAAATTTCGATTTTGAAGCCAACGAGCTGGAAAGGGAGAAGATCGAGCATTTTGCTGAGCAGGGGAAAAAAGGTGAATGGCAGGGCGTAGTGAGCGTCAACGGAAAGGATCAGTTCAAAAGATATCGTCCTGTGGTCTTTGAAGGCGAGTGTATGCGCTGTCACGGGGCACCTGAAGATGCTCCAGCTGTGCTGGTGGAGATGTATGGCGGCGAGAGGGGATTCGGGCGCAGCGAGGGCGAACTTGCCGGGCTGAGCGTGGTGAGCATTCCAGTGGAAGCAGCCATGGCTCAGGTCAGGGAAAAGGCCTTTTCCGTTTTTCTGGTGGTTTTCCTTGGAGTCTCCATCGTATTTATTGCCTTGAGTTTTTTTTTCAACCGCATGGTGGTGACCAACCTCCGCGGTCTTCTGGAGATATTCAGGGATGAAGCTGACAGTCACCATGCAAATCTGGTGCATATACCCAGCCGGGGGATAGATGCCGGCGACGAACTCAATGAACTGACCGATGCTGCCTCCAGCATGGCGGAACACCTGCGCAGCACCAGGGAGCAACTCAGGCAGTATGCCCAGAACCTGGAGGTCAAGGTTCAGGAGAGAACCAGGGCTCTCAGGGATTCTGAGGAACGTCTTCAGGCCCAGGTCAGGGCCAGGAACCAGGAGCTGCAGACTCTGAACGTTCTGGCTGAGCTCACAACACAGGCGGTCGCTCTTTCGGAAATACTGCCACAGGTTCTGCACTGGACCCTGAAGACCTTCCCGGCACGGGGGGCAGGGATTTATCTTTACCATGAAAATCAGCGTCTGCTCGTTCTGCAGTACCATGAGAACTCTCCAGGATTAAGAACAAAGGTGTCCATCCAGGATGACGACCGGCCGGTAAGCATGTACAAGCCCCAGGACCTGGAAGAATCCATTGTCCAGGCCGCCTGCGGACAGGTCAGCTATTTCGACTGCAGGCAGAATTCCGGTTGTTTGAACATTCCTCTTTGCTGCCGGGGACGGGTGCTCGGGGTCATGACTTTTTCCGGGGTGAATGAAAATGAACTCACCAGCGAGATGCACAGCCTTCTGGCTTCCATAGGACGGCAGATAGGTATCGCCGTGGAAAGCCTGCAGAACATGGAAAAACTCCTGCAGAGCAAGGAGCTTCTGCAATCGGTTTTTGACGGCATCACCGACCAGGTGATCCTGATGGACAGGGATTTTCGCATCAGAATGGTAAATAAGGCCTATACGCGTATTTATAACGTGGAAATGGACGAGGTCATCGGAAGGAGGTGTTTTGAGATTCATGGCAGCGGGGCAAGGCCATGCCAGGAGTGTGGACTCAAGCAAGTGATGCAGACCAGGGCCCCGGTGGTTCACGAGACCCGTTGTCCTTTACCGGAAGGCATTTTCCAGGTGAATTGTTATCCTGTACTGGATGAGTCGGGCGAAGTAGAAAAGGTGGTCCGTTATGTCAAAGAAGTAACCGATCAAAAGCAGATGGAGCAAAAGATCCAGCAGACTGAAAAGCTGGTGGCTATGGGGCAACTGGCGGCCGGTGTGGCCCATGAAATAAATAATCCCCTGGGAGTGATTCTTTGTTACGTGGATCTTTTGAAGCGTCAGCTTTCCGAAACGCCCCAGGGACAGCAGGACCTGGTCACCATCGAAAAGCAGGCCCGCAACTGCAAGCGCATTGTCAGCGATCTTCTGGAATTCGCCCGCAGTGGAGAGACCAGTAAGCACACCGCCTCATTGAACCAGACCCTGGAAGAGGTCCTGGGCATGGTGGGCGAGCAGTTCAAAAAACAGGGGGTGCAGATAGAGGTGGACCTGGATCACGATCTGCCGCAGATGGACATGGACACCAACAAAATCAAGCAGGTGTTCATGAATCTGTTGATGAACGCCCGCCAGGCCATGGATGACAGGGATGGTAAAATGCACATAAGCACCAGTTACTCTGAGCAGGAAAGTGTGGCCAGAGTGGTTTTCTGGGACAACGGCGAAGGAGTTCCGGAGTATATGCAGGGCAAGATATTCGATCCATTTTTCAGCACCAAGCGCACAGGAGAGGGGACAGGGCTTGGTCTTTCCGTGAGTTACGGGATTGTCCGTGAGCACGGGGGAGAAATCAATGTCGAGAGCCGGCTGGGTGAATGGACCAGGTTTGTTATTGAACTGCCGGTTTGAGTATGGGGCCTCGGGCATGGGAAGAAGTATGTAAGTATGGGAGTATGGGGGTATGGGAGTTTCACGGGGCAGGCATGGGGCATGGATTTAAGAATTGAGGGATTGGGGGATTCAGGCATTGAGGAATTCGGAATTGAAGAATTGGGAGATTGGGGGAAGTGAGGGGCATGGGGAAGAAGTATGTAAGTATGTGAGTGGGGTATGGGGAAGAAGAGGGGGAGGTAGTTTTGAAGAGTCGTGGGCTGGAAAAACGGGGAGTATATGAGCAAGCAACGCTTGATGATAATAGATGATGAAAAGGATATGCTGCAGGGGTTGTCGCGGATTCTGCCCCAGGAGCTTGAAGGTGTCGATGTGGAGACATTTTCCAGTGCCTTGAGTGGGCTGGAATCCATTAAGAAGCAGTCTGTGGACGTGCTGCTACTGGATATCCGCATGCCGGAAATGGACGGCATGGAAGTTTTGACAGCGGTCAAGGAGATTGATCCCTGGATAACTGTGGTGATGATAACCGCTTATGGAAGTATAGAAACTGCGGTGGAGGCCATTAAGAAAGGAGCCTATGACTTCATTACCAAACCTTTTGAGATTCCGGATCTGGTTCGGGTCCTGAACAAAGCCCTGGAGAGAAGCCTGCTTATCCGGGAAAACATGAACCTGCGTAAAAAGGTCTCTGAAAGAGAACCTTTTGCAGACTTTGTGGGCCAGTCTCCGCCCATGCGCCGTTTATACGACGGTATACAGGCCCTGGCTGGTACAGACTACACAGTATTGATCAGAGGCGAATCGGGAACCGGCAAGGAACTGGTGGCCAGGGCCCTGCATGAATTAAGTCCCCGCAGCAGTCGCAGGATGGTCACTGTCAACTGCCCGGCCATTCCTGAGCACCTGCTGGAAAGCGAGCTTTTCGGGCATAAAAAGGGGGCATTCACCGGGGCTGAGCAGAACCACAGCGGGATGTTTCTGGAGGCGGACCAGTCCACCCTTCTGCTGGACGAAATAGGGGATCTGCCGGTATCCACACAGATCAAGCTTTTGCGGGTATTGCAGGAAAGAGAAGTCCGGCCTCTGGGTTCGGATAAGCCCCGAAAGGTTGATGTGCGCATTCTGTCCTGCACCAACCAGGATCTGGAAGCCAGGATACAGGATCGAAGCTTTCGCGATGACCTTTACTACCGTTTGAATGTTGTCACCCTGCGCACTCCTTCCCTTTCCGAGATCACAGAGGATATTCCTCTCCTGGCCGATCATTTCCTGCGCAGTGTCTGCAATGAGCTGGGCCTGCCCCAGAAACGCTTCAGCGTGGCCGCCATACAGTCCATGATGCACAAATCCTGGCCGGGCAATGTGCGCGAGCTGCAGAATTTTCTCCGCAGGGTGGCTCTTTTTTCCCCTGAGGAAGAAATAGGAGCTGCGGATATCCGCGCTGCCCAGGACAGTCTGTATGGCTCGGCTGCCGAGAGCCGGCAGGGCGAAGAGAGTAACGGCAAGGCGGTCAAGCCTTACCAGCAGGCCAAGGAGGAGCTCCTGGAGAATTTTACCCGGGAATATATAACCAGGCTGCTGGGCCAGACCGAGGGCAATGTGACCCGGGCCTCTGATATAGCCGGCATAAGCCGTACAGCCCTGCAGAAGATAATGCGCAGGTACGAAATCCGCTCCGAGGATTTCAGGTAGATGTTACGAAAGTTTAGTCTTGAGCACAAGCTGAACTTGCGATAGATCGTTTTTATATTTCGCTATGTAATGGAGGAGGTCAATATAATGATGAATTTTGACAGGATTTCTTTTGACACAAAAGTGATGGGTGGCAAGCCCTGTATACTGGGGAAACGGGTTACCGTAGGAACTATTGTGGGTCTAGTGGCCTCAGGGCATTCTAAAGAGAAAATCCTGGAGCTGTACCCTTATTTAGAAGCACAAGATATTGATGAAGCTCTAAAATATGCTGCCTGGCGAGTTGAAGAGATAGATCTTCCTCTGGAAAGAGACACCGCATGAAAATCTTGCTGGATATGAACCTTACTCCAAAATGGGTAGAGGTTCTTACAGCTTGAAGGATATCTTGAGGAAGGGGCACTGGTTGTTATAGATGAATCAAAATTTAGAGCGCGCATTCTGCCATTTTTTAAATAAGGATTGCGGCAGCTCTGGGCACTCTCAGTCAGGTGCATCCTTGCAAGAATTGCGTTTGACCCTGGTGAATTACTGCCGAATTTTTTTAATATTGCTGGATTTATGGAGACGGATGGATGTTGGGAAGAGAAAATTTGGGGTGAGTGATGGGACTTGAACCCACGACCCCCAGGGCCACAACCTGGTGCTCTGCCGACTGAGCTACACTCACCATAATGATGCGTAAGTTTGGAAATATAACCCCACACGCGGGTTTGGTCAAGGGAAAAATTGTGGGAATATTCTTCGGACGCTCCGCGTCCACAATGATCCAGCACTCACTTTTGAATACCATTATTTACTTGGTAATTCTCCATTGTCAAAAGTGAGTGCTGGATCACAAAACGTTCCACGCAGAGCGTGGGAACGATAAAGACGTTCATCCGGGCATGCTCCTCAGTACAGGATTACGGGCTCGGTGTAGCTCCCCTCCCTTAGAAAGAAAGTATGGGTGTATGGGGGTATTCATGTGTGGGTGTAAAGATCTTTTGACTCCCATACTCCCATACTCCCTTACTTCCATACTTCCATACTTCCATACTTCCATACTCACTTACTTCCATACCTCTTAAAGGCCGGGGGTGGTTGTATGAGTTCCCTTCCTTTGAATTCTCCAGTCCCTCAATCCCTAAATCACTAACGCGGGCTATGCCCGCAACCCAAGATAAAGAAGTGCTCGTATCCCACTTGGGACAGTCCCGCACTTATTTTTCTGATGAATA
>PWSL01000073.1 GCA_003563255.1 Desulfonatronospira sp.
ACCGGGCCGATGGCCACGGCGTTGGCTGCGCGCTGGACCGCCTTGTAGGTGTTGTTGCCGGTGTTGAGATCCGGAAAGATATATACAGTAGCCCTGCCGGCAACCTTGGAATCGGGCATCTTGGCCCTGGCCACCTCCGGGTCGTATGCAGCATCGTATTGAATGGGGCCTTCCAGGAGCAGTTCAGGGGCCTTGGACCGGGCTATTTCCGTAGCCTGGCGCACTTTCTTGACGTCCTCTCCGGCACCGGACTCTCCCGTAGAATAGGAAAGCATGGCCACCCTGGGTTCCACCCCGAACTGCACAGCGGTTTCGCTGGAGGAAATGGCGATTTCCGCCAGCTGCTCTGCAGAAGGGTTGGGATTGACCGCACAGTCCCCAAATACCAGGACCCGGTCAGGAAGACACATGAAAAAAACTGATGACACCAGGGAGATGCCCTGCTTTGTCCTGATGAACTGCAGGGCCGGGCGTATGGTCTGCTGCGTGGTGGTGATGGATCCGGAGACCATGCCGTGGGCATGATCCTTGTAGACCATCATGGTCCCGAAATAAGTAGGTTCGGACATGGTATCCCTGGCCACTTCCGGGGTAACGCCTTTGGCCTTGCGCAGTTCCAGATAAGTATCTGCGTAGTCTTCAAACTCCTTGGAGGATGTAGGGTCCAAAAGCAGGGCTTTTTCCAGGTGCAGCCCCATCTGGGAGGCCCTGGTGCGCATCCTGTCCGGTTCCCCCAGGATGGTCAGGTCCACGATACCCCGGCGCAGAAGGATATCAGCGGCCTGCAGGACACGGTCGGAAGAGCCTTCGGGAAGGACGATATGCTTCTTGTCTGCTTTGGCCTTTTCCAGAAGACTGAATTCAAACATGATGGGAGTGACCCGGGTGGAGCGTTTGGCTTCCAGGCGGCTGAGCAAAGCCTCGGTATCCACATGCTCTTCAAAGGAGCCAAGGGCAGTGGCCACCTTTTTTTCATCTTCGGGATCGATGCGGCCGTAAAGTTCGGTAAGGATGCGGGCCACTTTAAATGTATGCCCCTCTACAGCCAGAATGGGCAGGGGTACTCCAGCCCAGCCTTCAAGCAGCCTGGTCATGGAGGCCGGTGGGTGCATGCCTCCGGTGAGGACGATGCCGGCCACTTCCGGGTAGGTCCGGGACTGGCGGGTGGAAAAGCAGCCCAGGAGTATGTCGGAGCGGTCTCCAGGGGTTATTACCAGGCAGTTCTGGGTTACATATTCCAGAAAGTTGTTTACCTGCATGGCTGCCACCAGGTAGTCATCCACCTGGACATCCAGAAAGTCATGGCCGCTTATGACTTCGCCTCCCAGCCACTTATGCACGTCCTGAACCGTGGGTTTGCCCAGAGAATCCACCTCTGGGATGAGAAAGCTCAGGCAGTCGGCCTCGTCCCGGAACTTGCAGCGCAGCCCGGACAGGATTTCATACTTGTCCTCTACCCTGGAGCGATTGATGACGGTGGCCAGTATGTCCACCCCTTTTTCTATAAAGCTGTCAATGGCCAGCTGGGTCTGGGAAACTACCTGCTTGGGATTTTTTTTCTGGGCGTTGGTTATGAGTATTACTGGTGAGCCCAGGTTGGCGGCTATTTCGGCATTTATATCATATTCAAAGGCCGAGTCCGTACCGACGAAGTCCGTGCCTTCGCACAGAACAAAATCGTACTTTTTTTCCAGGGCCTTGTACTTGGACATGATATTTTCCATGAGCAGGTAGTGCTTGCCCTGGTTGATCAGATCCCGGGCCTCTTCCAGGGTGTAGGCGTAAGCTTCTTCATAGGACTGCTGCAGCTGAAACCTGGACATGATGAGGTGGATGTCGTGGTCCACCTTGCCCTCCTGCAGGGTATTGATGATGGGTCTGAAAAAACCCACCTTGCGGATATTGCGCCTGAGCATCTGCATCAGGCCCAGGCAGACGGCTGATTTGCCGCTTCTGGGTTCAGTGTTGATAACGAATAGGTTGTTGGCCATCAAGCGCTCCTGGTCTTTTTCTTCTGTTGTCAGTCGTCTGATACCAGGCGACTGACAACAATTTTACAATGATTCAGCATAGAGTTCCAGTACATGCTTTACAGGCATGGAGGCCTCTTCCTGGGAGAGCATGTCGGCAAGCTGGAGCATGCAGGCTGGACAGGCTGTTGCGGTCATCCGGGCCTGGGAGGATTTGATGTTGCGGGCCTTTTCCCGCCCGATATCTCTGGAAAGCTGGTAGTGCTTGATATTGAAGCTTCCCCCGGATCCGCAGCATGACGTCCCTCCGGGAATCTCGGCCACGCTGTATTTGCCTCCGGCCTCGATTACAGCCCTGGGCTGGACCGTAACCTTGAGACTGTTTCGCAGGTGACAGGGATCGTGGTAGGCTACTGGTGTATTGCCGGTCTTTGATGTCTCGGGCTTGACTCCCAGCACATCCACAAGGAACTGGCTTACATCCATGATGTTGTCCGTTATGACCCGGCCCAGGCTGCCCTTGTGGTATTCCGGCCAGAGCTTGCGCATGGTGGAGGTGCAGGTGGCGCAGGGAGTTAAAAGATAATCCCATTGTCCAGCGGAAAAGAGTTCCACGTTCTGACGTACCATAGTGGAAAAGGCGTCAGACTCCCCGGAGGACAGGGCGGGAATGCCGCAGCAGGCCTGGTTTGCGGGCATGTAGACCCCCACCTGGTGGTGTTTGAATATTTTCAGGGCTGCCTGGCCGACATCCGGGAAGACCTTGTCGGTAACGCATCCCGGAAAAAAAGCCACCTTGATGCCCGAGGATCCGGCCTGAGTGTCCAGGCTGGGAACCTGCCTGTGCAAAGGCTTTCCGGCCAGCTTTTTGAAGTGGCGGTCCCGGATAAGGGGCGCATTGAACCGGGCGCAGGAAGTGCCTATGATCTGGTCGGCATCCTTGCTGAAGATCCCTTGAAAGACTGAACTCATGGAAAGAAGGGCGTTCATGAGTTTGGGCTTGGTCAGCAGACGTCTGAAAATAAGCCTCTGTGTGGGGGATAGCCCGAGATAGCCGTTTAAAACGGCCCTGGCCTTGAGGAAGATATCCGTGACCTTGACCCCGGAAGGGCAGTTGGCCTCGCATGTGCCGCACAAAAGGCAGCGGTTCAGATTGTCCTGCACCTGCCTGGGATCTTTGAGCATCTCCTGGGAAAGCCCGGATAAAAGGGCCAGCTTGCCCCGGGTGACGTCGGTTTCCTTGCCGGATATGGTGAACACAGGACACTGGGCCTGGCACATGCCGCAGCGCATGCAGCGCGTGAGCAGGTCGTCCAGTTCCTGAAGCATCCCGGCTAATTGTTTTATATCGGCCATGTTTTCCTCCCGGGGTTAGGCGAGCAAAGGTCCGAGCATCTTGCCCGGATTCAGGATATCTTTAGGGTCCAGTACGCTTTTCATACGGCGGGAGTATTCAATGGCGGCAACGCCGTATTCCTGGTGCATGAATTTGGACTTGGCAATGCCTATGCCGTGCTCACCGGAAAGGGTCCCCCCCAGGTCCAGGGCTACGTCGAAGATTTCGTCGATGGCTTTTTCCACTCTCTCCCATTCCTGGGTATCGCGCTTGTCGGTAAGAATGGTCGGGTGCAGGTTGCCGTCCCCGGCATGGCCGAAGGTGCCTATGGTCAGCTTGTATTCCCTGGCTATGCGTTTCAAGGCCTGCATCATGTCCGGTATCTTTGAGCGGGGAACGGTGGCGTCCTCCAGGACGGTTGTGGGTTTGACCCTGGCCAGTGCGGGCAGAGCGTCGCGTCTGGCCTGCCAGACTGCATCGCGCTGCTTGGCGTCCTGGGCCACTGTGAACTGCCTGGCCCCGTGCTGTTTGCAGATCTCCTGGACCTGGGCAGCGTCGTCTTCCACCTGGGCCGGATGACCATCCACCTCCAGAAGAAGCAGTGCAGCGGCCTCGGTATTAAGCCCCGCTCCGCGGAAGTTTTCCACAGTCTTGATGGTGAAGTTGTCCATGAATTCCAGGGTGGCCGGGACTATTTTGGCTGCAATGATTGCGGAAACAGCCTGGGAGGCCGCGCCCACGTCGTCGAATTCAGCCATCATGGATTTGATTGCCTTTGGAGGCGGCACCAGCTTGAGAATCAGTTTTTCAAAGACGCCCAGGGTGCCTTCGGAGGCCACCATGAGTCCGGCCAGGTTGTAGCCGGTAACGCACTTGACCGTTCTGGATCCTGATTTGACCAGTTCTCCGTTGACGTCGAAAAAGTCCACGCCCATGACGTAGTCCTTGGTCACCCCGTACTTGAGCGCTCTCAGGCCCCCGGCGTTTTCAGCCACGTTGCCTCCCAGGGTGGAAACAGCCTGGGAGCCGGGATCCGGCGGATACAAAAGACCTTTGGAGGCCACCTGGGCCGCGAACTTGGCCGTGATTACTCCGGGCTGTACCACGGCGTACAGGTCTTCTTCGTTTATTTCCAGGACCTTATTTAAAGAGGTGGTCAGGCAGACAATTCCTCCTGGATGAGGGATAGTGCCCCCGGAAAGGTTGGTTCCGGCACCGCGTACTGTCAGTTTGAGTTCGTTGTCGTTACAGAGTTTAACAACCTGGCCCAGGGCTTCGGAAGATGTCGGCCGGACCACCATGGCCGGGCTGACCTGGTCCAGCACCGCTGAGTCGTAGGAATAGGCGTACATCTCGGACTCGCTGGTCATGACGTTGTCCTGCCCCACCACTTTGGCGAATTCTTTCTGCAGACTGTCGTTGGACATAAAATGCTCCTTGGTAAGATGTCCGGTGTCAGCCCCTGGTGCAGATCAATATCTGCACCAGGGGCATTGCTGCTGGTTAGTTTAGAGGTTAGTACAGGCCAGGGAAGAGTACGAAGGTCAGGAGAGTTACCCACAGTCCGGTTATCACTGCATACAGCAGAAATGGCCAGAAGGTCTTTCTGAGAATGAGTCCTTCCCTTCCGGACAGACCGACCACCGCACACACGGCCACGATGTTGTGGATGCAGACCATGTTGCCGAAACCGCCGCCCACGGCCTGGGCCGCTACGATGAGCTGGTGCGGCAGGTCAAGTTGAGAGGCCATGCCCCACTGGAACTCAGAAAAGAGCAGGTTGGACACGGTATTGGAACCGGTGATGAATGCTCCCAGACCTCCGATGAAGCCGGCGAAGAAGGGCCAGGTCTGACCGGTGACGGCGGCTATGGCTTCGGCCAGGGCCAGGGGCATGGAGGGATAGAGGTTGGGGTTCAGGGCTTCGTCGCCTATGCCGGATCCTCTGAAGATGGACACCAGGGCCACAGCGAAAAACAGGGCTATGGCCGGATTTTTAATGCGCTTGATTGCATCCACCCATGCAGATTTGACTTTGTCCGCCCCCATCTGGTGAATGAAAATGGTCAGAATGGCCACCAGCATAAAGGGGATGGTTCCCGGCAGGTAGAGTATTGCGATGGAACCGCTGACCGCTTCATAGCCCAGGATATTCTGGAAATCGATGGTGATGCCGGCCAGGAAGGACTTGAGAGGCAGCCATTCCAGGCGGGTGAGCACCAGGATGAAACCGATAAGGATGTAGGGAGACCAGGCCTTGAGCTGGCTCATGCGGGCCTGGTACTTGCTGCCTTCCACTGCACTGACAGATCCGGTCCATTCCGGATCCCAGTCCTTCTGGGTGCCGAAGGTGAAAATATCCTTGGGAACGGCAATGCCCTGCTTGGCACCCCAGACCACGATGCCCAGACCGATGAGACCGCCCACCAGACTTGGGAATTCCGGGCCGATGAGCCAGGCCAGAAGCACGTAGGGAACTGCAAAGGCAACAGAGGCAAAGATGCAGAACTTCCACGCTCCAAAGCCGTCAGCCCAGGAGCGGTTGGGCCCGAAAAAGCGGGTAATAAAGCCCAGCATGAAAATGGGCAGGATTATGGCCATGGGCAGGTGCATAATCGATGACCACTGACCGATGACCTCGCCGAATGATATGGGGTCGGAAAAGTTCAGGGCCTCTGCGCCTGTGGCTACGGCCCGGGTTACAAAGTCCTGCAGTGGTCCCAGGCCCAGTACAATGGGTGTTCCCACGGCCCCAAAGGTAACCGGGACAGAATTGAAGGTCAGACAGATGACCGCCGCTGCCAGGGGTGGGAAACCCAGAGCCAGCAGCAGCGGAGCAGCCAGGGCCGCAGGCGTGCCGAATCCGGCGGCGCCCTCGATAAAGGCTGCAAAGAGAAACCCGATGATGATGGCCTGGACCCGCATGTCCGGAGAGACATCCTGCATCCCGGCCTGGATGGTTTCCATGCCCCCTGAATCGCGCAGGGTCATGAGTATGAGAATGGCTCCAAATACGATGATCAAAATTCCTATGGCGCCGATCACCCCCTGGATGGAAAGAGCGGCCACGTAACCCACGGGCAGTTGCCAGACAATGATGCCGGCCAGGGCGGCTGCCAGCCAGGCAATCGGCATGGCCTTGGTGGCCGGCCAGCGCAGTCCGGCCATGAGAACCAGGGCGATAGCAATGGGTATCGCCGCTAAAAGGGCCAAAAATCCTACAGACATGTCTCAATACCTCCTTAACTGATTAAAAGTGTTGATATTTATGCACAACTTACGCTTTATCGACACTTGTTTGATTTTTCCGGACAGTCAAAAGTCTTCGTGCAAGTCTCTAAACCCTGCAGCGCATCGAATAAAATGTATGGTTTGAGGTATCTGTTTAGCGCGTTTTGAAAGCAGGTGCCAGTAATCACCACCGAGGACCCTCCTGAATGGGTAACTTCTCAATAACTCCGGGCAGTATTCTTGGATACCGGCTTCCGCCAGTATGACATCACAATGCAACGACCTGTTTTCATTCGTCATTCCGGCGAAGCTTGTCCCGGGCTTGAACCGGGAGCCGGAATCCAGGTATTATCTTAGTGTAAGATCGCCCAGAATTATTGAGAAGTTACCTGAATGGTTACCGTAAGATTAAAGTGCACTGCCTTAACACTACAGCGAAACTTATATATTGACCTCCGGGGACTGGCTCTTTTGCCGCCTGATTTTTTGTTCAATTGTAAGTTATCAAACGGCAAAAGTGCCTGTCCCCAATTGAGACAGGTTATAAA
>PWSL01000501.1 GCA_003563255.1 Desulfonatronospira sp.
CGCCCGGCATTGGGACTGTCCCTCGTGGGCGTTAATTCCAGATACATGCTTTTTTCCCTCGCAATGACCAATTTCGGCACATCGAAAAGTGAGTTGCGGGGACTGTCCCAGCTATGGTGCAGCATTCTTTTCTTATTACTTGGGTTGCGGGCGAAGCCCACATTAGCACTACAGCGACACTTTATTTAAATTGCAAGGGGACTGGCTTTTTTGCTGCCGGGTAGTGCGGCCGTTTTCCGATTTGATGTCGGCAAAAGTGCCTGTCCCCGGTGGCCGAGGCGATAATTTACACAAAGTGTCGCTGTAGTGTTAGAGAAGGATTTTTTATGCATGGCATTGAAGTATTTTCTGACAGGCCAGTCCACTCAGGCCGAAAAACAGGGTTTACCCTGATTGAAATGTCTGTTGTGCTGGTGGTGATTGGGCTTGTAATCGGCACCATAGTCCCGCTTCTGATTTCCCAGATCAGGCAGGAAAAGATTCGAGAGGTTCGAGAGGTGGTCCGCATAGCCAGAGATGAAATTGTGGGCTTTGCCAGGATGAACAAGAGACTACCCACAAGAAGTGAATTTTCATCACAGATTGGCCATACCATAGACCCATGGAATGAAGAGCTTTTTTATCTGCCTGCTGAAGGCATGACCAGCCCTGATAATCTCTGCGATGATATTGATTCAATAGCGGGCTTGAGCATTGAGGTCCCGGGAAGGGATCAGGATGTACTTAGAGCGGGATTTATCGTAGGCAGCAAAGGTGCAAACTACCAGTCAAATACATATTTGGGTGCCACTCTCATCAGGAGCTATAATCAGGGGGATGGCCTGAGCAACGAAGGTACTGAAGGGACTGTAATTGTTAAAAGCTATGGGGAAAATGACCAGGAAGACAATAAATATGATGACATTGTTGAGTTTGTGACTCTATATTATCTTGATAGCAGGGTGTGTCCCTGAATAGCGTTACTTGTTAATTGTCCCGAAAACAAGAAAATCTGTAATGGTTTAGCCCTTTTCTAAGGGAAGCAGGGGACAGGCACTCCCCCCTTCTTCAAGGTCCTTCGTGTACGGTCAATAAGGCCTTGATATACAGCATCAAGCATTCTGCCCCTGACAAACAAGAGGTTCCTGCTGTACTCAAGTTGATAACACGAGTACCGATAACGAAACCCGGACTTTTCCTGCTCCTGGGTGTCCAGTCCAAAGCAAAGACAGCAGGAGTATACCCAACGGTCACAGACTTCTTTCAGTCGCCCTATAGCGTGGTCACCACGCAAGGCATCTGCGATCTGATTCAAAGCCTGGAAATCGGAACCACCCACAAAACAGTTACCCTCCTTCAGTATCTGGGAGACAGTCTGTTTTCGGGCCTGACGTTCGACCCATTCGTGACCGTTGAGTATAATTTGAATTCCAAACGGAGGATGTCCACTCATTTTAATCGTTATATGTCCCCAGTCCGGATCTACAATATGAAAATGGTAATGGTTAACATATGGCCAGGGAGTCTTACGCTCAATATTCAATGCTCCCTTACTGTTTCTCTTGACATCCCATACCAGGGCCGGGGCCTTAGCTACAAGAATCAGGAACAACCCCTTAAAATTCGGATCAGCAGGTTGGTATTGTGGAACCAGCAGATGTTTACGTTCTCCAGTTTTGCAATGGATGATGGGGATGTTGCTCGTTTTAGCAAAACCGTGTACCCGGCGACTGAATTTTCCAGCCATACGTTGCAGATGATCCTGGGTCAGTGTTTCGTCGGAGCCGGTCAATTGTCTCCACCAGTGACGAAGTCCACCTCCTTGTTGCCCCAAGGGAAAATAACCATTGAGAACTATGCGATCTACACAGTCATACTGACCTTCCAACAAGCTTTGATAGTACTGGCTGAACTCATCTGCAAACTTCATCTCAAGCCTCCTCTCAATGGATGTTTTCTTGAATATGCAGTGAAAACTGGTAAAGGTCAAATGTTTATCAAAGGTTGCCCCGAAGGGGCCTCTTTTTCCGCGCAGGGTCGCGGAAAAAGCCTAGTGTCTTATCCATTAAACCTTGTCATGAAAAACAAGAAAATTTGAACCACTAAGGCACAAAGGACACAAAGGAAGAAAGTGCAAAGGGTTTTGGTTTTTCATTTGTCGGGAAGACCCAGTTAAACCCGCCCAGTTAAATGGCGGATATTAAACCGGGTAAATCTGCGACGGAGACTTCGTCTGTTTAACAAGGCAGGCGGCAAATGAAAAGGCAGCCTTTTTGAAACCGTTGCCCGGTTTACAAAAAATATCCACCTTGCTGTTTTAAACTTAGTGACCTTCGTGTCTTTGTGGTTCAATACTCTTCTTCTTTGGGTTGCGGGCAAAGCCCGCTTTAGTTAATCAGCATCCCGTATGGATCATCAGCGGACCCAGTACCTGCCCGTGCCGCTGATAACTTATACACTTTCAGCCATGCTGGAAATGTATAAGATAAGGCTTAAGTTGTACACTTTGTGCGTGGCTGAAAGTGTACAGGTTAGTCCATCAATGTATAATAGACATTGAACCCGGCGCTGTTGCCGCGGCTGTTCGCCAGCTCGCACATGACCATGTAATTGCCCGGTTGCGGGTTATGCTCCAGGTTCTGGATGTGATACCCCTCATAAGCCTTGGTAAAAGGGCTTTCCCCGCTGTTATAACCGCTAATGCCCTGGAGCAGTCCGGCAGCATCCCGGCAGTTGTGAATACTTAAGGCCTGGTCCGACCCGGTCAGGGCAGCGGCAAAATTGTTGGCCGAAGCCGCGTTCAGGCTGGAGGCCATGCTCTCAAGGCGGACCAGATGGATTTCTGACCTCAGATCATAATACTTCCAGGCCAGTGCGGCCGAGATTATGAGCATGATGACTATCAGGCCTGAGAAGCGCGGTTTTGTAACATGGTGTTGCATTGGATGCTGTCAGCTTATAAATAGCTCTGTAAGGGTGGTGACCAAAAAAGGTCAGTCCTGTTGCACCCGTCTGTATAAACGGAAAAAAACAGCGTTTCTGAACCAGACGCTGAAGAAAAACAGGTAGGTAAAACACAAAAAATTGATGATCATAAACAGCACGGTATTTCCTTCCAAGCCTTCTGTCCTGTCTGTCAGTACCAGGGTTGAAGCAATGGCCGCTCCATACACCGCATAAATAGCCCCCATTGCTTTTTGTCCGCGCTTAACTTCAACTTCAGCCTGGTCATGCTTTCTGATTAAAACGTCCATCATCAAAGAATAAATTAACAGAAAGACAATCGCAGCTTGAAAGGAAATGAATATATAAAAATCAGTGGCAGGCATATGTGATGAACCTAAGTTATCTATAGTTGCCGAAATTAATAATTTGTGGCCCGGTGCCCACTATTCAGTGCTCCATGACCCGGGCTGTAAGCCTGTGGTTTCGGAGGCGTAAAAACAAGTCATCAGTCAACTGCGACCCAGTTGGGTCATGAGTATTTTTGCTGACAAATGCCACAAAGGTACTTCCTGTTCTCATACTTGGGTTACAACGACAAAAAATGGGACGGAAGATAATCCGTCCCATTTTATGGCGATTGTGCAGCATCGGTCAGTTTTCCCGCCCAGGAAGAGAGCGTAATTATTCTTTCTCAGTACACCTGATTCCAGCGTAGAGCATGGATTAAGGTTCAGGGGCCACGAACTCTCCAGTCACTGAAGTACCTGCGTTCGGTGTATCTTCGGTTCCATCAACAGTTATTGTCCACGTTTGATCTTCGGCAGGGAGGATAGCTGTATCATCATCGGTGCATGTAACTGTCCAATCTCCGCTGTGTGATCCGACATTTTCGCAATTAGTACCAGGTGCTATTTCTTCGTCTCGCAGGAGATTCCGGGAGAGCGTCAGAGCGAACCCAGACTGATATCCTGCTAAAATGCCTTCAGCGGTTGCCACTTTCGCGTCTTCCTGAGCATCAAAAAACCTCGGCACAGCCACCGCCGCCAGGATGCCCAGGATGACTATCACAGCAATGATTTCAATAAGTGTAAAACCGCCCTGGGACTTTCTTGCTCTTACTTGTTCCATAACCAGTTCTCCTTTTTTAGGGTTAAAATGTTTCCTGTTCACGATTCCGGATTTCTTGCCAGTTCTGTGCCGAAAAAATAATGTGGCAAATAACTGATGTTGCAGGATAAATTTTTATAGAAATCTGGATTCATCAAAAAATGTTGATTTTAGAAGGCGGATCGAGCCGAAAACTTCATTTTTTGAAGCAATTTGATTGTGTGGAATGATGAGTGATGAATTGTAGGGAATGATAAGTGATGAATGCGGAATGATGAATTGGGGAAGAAGGCATAGGGCAGAGCGCATGGGGCATGGAGCAGAGCGCATAGGGCATAGGGCATAGGGCATAGGGCATGGGGCAGAGGCAGGGATTTAGGAATTGGGGAATTGGGGGATTGGGGAAGAAGGCATGGGGCGTAGGGCATGGGGCATAGGGCATGGAGCATAGGGATTGGGAGATTGGGGGATTGGGAGATTGGGGGATTGAGGAAACTCAGGCCAGGTGGGGACGATAAAATAATCAAACAGCTGATGTCGCTGCCATGCAGCTGGTCCCTGAGCCATCTTTTCAGGGATTCAAGCACAAGCACAATATTTCCAAGATGGTCAGTACATATTGTCCGGATTTCTTCATCGGAAGCGTCATGGTAAAAAAGTATCGTTCCCACGCTCTGCGTGGGGACAATAAGACAGGTGGTTGATTCATGTCTTGACTCAAAGAAAAAAAACAGTATTATTTTCTTCATGAGAAAGAAGGAGATACTTAAACAGATAATCAGGGAGTTTCACCTGCAGCCTGTTTTTGACGTTACTCCCAGGGATTTTCAAGTCCCCCTGGGCACCGGCAAGATCATAACAGTCATGGGAGTCAGGCGGTGCGGCAAGACATCCATCCTGCTGGATACGGTGAACAGGCTTGCCCGGTCCATGGACAGGTCCTTGATCCTGTTCATCAACTTCGAAGATGAGCGCCTGGACCTGGGCAGAGAAGAGCTGGACCTGATCATTCAGGCCTTTCGTGAGCTGTATCCGCAGCAAAATCCGGCCGAGTGCTACCTGTTTTTTGATGAAATACAGAACGTGGACGGCTGGGAGCGTTTTGTGCGCAGGGTGTACGATACCATTACCAGGAATATTTACCTGAGTGGTTCCAATTCCAGGCTGCTGGGTTCGGAAATCGCCACAAGCCTGAGGGGTCGCACCCTGGGCATGGAGGTGTTTCCGCTTTCTTTTTCCGAATACTTGCGTTTCCAGGGTCTGGAAGTTGACCTCTATTCCTCCAGGCACCTGGCCCTGCTGAAAAACGCCCAGGCCGACTTTCTGAATAATGGCGGTTTTCCGGAAGCCCTGGTTGTTGACAACAGGCATCGTACCCGGTTGCTCCAGGAATATTTCAACGTAATGCTGTATAAAGATATTGTGGAAAGATACAGGGTGCAGAACGTGGTGGCGCTCAGGTACTTCCTGAAAAGACTGCTTGCGTCCTCCACCAGGCAGCTCTCCATCAATAAGATCTACAATGAATTGAAGTCCGCCAATATAAAAGTCGGGAAAAACACCCTGTACGATTTTCTGGATTATGCCCAGACCGTATTTCTGGTCCGTACCCTCTACCCGTACGACAGATCCCTGGCGGCCCGGGAACTGGGAGAGAAAAAAGTTTATGCTATTGATACCGGACTTTACGATGCCGTGGAGTACAGGTTTTCTGAAGACACGGGTAAATCCCTGGAAAACGCGGTGTTCCTGGAGCTGTGGCGGACCGGGACAGAACTGTTTTTTTATCGCGGCGATAACCTGGAGTGTGATTTTCTGCGTATGGAAAGAGGCCGGGCCGTTGAGGCCATTCAGGTCTGCTTTGATCTAAGCGACCCCGAAACCCGGCACAGAGAAGTGAAGGGGCTGATGGCGGCCTGTACACGGCTGGGGCTGAACAAAGGAACAATCATCACCGCTGACGAGTTTCATCAGTGGAATGTTGAGCAACTGGAGGTGGAGGCTGTTCCGTTTTACCGGCGTTTCAGTCAGACGTAGTGATGAATTGGGGGGATGATGAATGATGAATGATGAATGCGGAATGATGAATTGGGGAAGAAGGCATGGGGCCCCAGTGAAACCCCTGTCTACGACAGGGAGCCCTTTAGGCTGTTTCACGGGGCAGGCATGGAGCATGGAGCATGGAGCAGAGCGCATAGGGCAGGGGGCATGGGGCATGGGGAAGAAGGCAGGGATTTAGGAATTGGGGGATTTAGGAATTTAGGAATTGGGGGATTGACTTTTCCGTGTCCTTCCGGGCCTGCCCCGTGTATTCTCCTTTAATACACTGGGGTGTTGCGCCTGCCCCGCCTGCCCCATGAAATGCACGAAGTGCCGGCTCTGCCGATTTCATAGAGGTGCTCAGCCTTGTGATGGTACTGGGTTGGGCGAAATTTCTTCAAAGAAGGTAGATCGCCGGCCTGCCTCGGATTGTGGTCCAGGGTGGCCGGGTTTCTGGCTCTTAAGGGGTTCTTGTTTTCAATCCCATATTGCCTTATTATCATAAGTAATCAACGATTATGGAGGTTTTGGTCTTGTATTTTCAACATACTGTTTGGGTGGGATAATTTTTTTGAAATCGAGGACAGGGATGCTCATTGATTATTTTATATGGTTGCCTGATATTGTAGAAAAGCTTATCGTTAAACATCATGTATCGCTGGAAGAGGCGGAAAGTATTTTTTTTAACAAACCGAAATTCCGTTTCGTTGAATGTGGTTACAGAAGAGGAGAAGATGTTTATGCTGCACTGGGGCAGACTGATGAGGGGCGTTATCTGATAGTCTTTTTCATCCGGAAGCCTGATAATGCCGCGCTTATTATAAGCGCAAGAGATATGGACAAGAAAGAAAGGAGACTCTATGAAAAAAAATGAATATCCACAAAAAACCAGCATTTCTCAGGCAGATTCTTTGGAAGCTGTCTCTGAATTCTGGGATACCCATAGCCTGGCCGAATACTGGAATGAAACCAGTGAAGTGCATTTGGAGGTCAGGGCAGAACAAA
>PWSL01000090.1 GCA_003563255.1 Desulfonatronospira sp.
CAGACCATAGGTGACATTATCCGGCATGTCTGACTTGAATGTACTGTCCCCGACATATACGACCACGGAATGCACCTGATCATCATTTAGTCCGAGAAGTTGCTGCAGGGTTTTGGTATGCTTGTAGTTCTGACGCAGTGGGTTTTGAAATCTGTTCGAATGCCTGAATATTTTCTGGGTCCACATGGGCTGATCAGGGTCGCCGTAAATCCAGCCCTTCATATTATTGGTCTCAATGACGAAAACCCCGTACTGCTTCAGCCAGCACGCAGGTGGAACAGGTTTGCTTATTTTTTCAGTGCTGACTTATGCGCCGCCAAAAGTCAATGATGGACTTTAAGCGGCCAAGCGAGAGGATCATTATCATGCACTCCGCCCAAGGGTGGTCAATCTTATGCAATTACTACACAGCATGCTGGAGGTAGACTTATTGACGATCCGGTGGAGAACATTCTCAGCCAACGGTTGAACAGATAAATAGTTTTCATCCGGAATGAAAGGCTTTCCGGATGGAAACTAAATAGTTTCCATCCGGAAACGGTTCTTTTTCCTTTTGGCTGAGCCTGCCACGCGTCTCGCGTTGAAAGCTAATTTCCCATCTGTGCTTTCTGGTATTCGTAAACGAAAGTGATATAGCTTTCATAATCGTCAAAGCTGATTTCCTGCTCCCCAAAATCACCAGCCAGGGTCAGCTTGAAAACTTTGCTTCCCCCGCTGGTATCAATGCTGCCGGCCTTTTTCTTTATCTGTGAAAAAGGAATTTTTTTGTTGAAGAACAGCCACTTGGGAATGCTGACGCTCTTGCTTTGTGTGTCGATCTTGACCTGCCCCATGTAAACCTCCTGCATGTTTAATCTGTTTAAGCCGGAGGGGCTGTCCTGGAGATCCAGGGCAGCCCTGGTTTTGCTTGCTGCACGTTCGATATGGGTTTAACCCTGAAACCCCGCGAGTTGCGGTAATCAATTTACTGGCTCTTTCTCTCTGAGACCAGCAACTTGTATATTCCAGTAACGGTAAAAAGTCCCTGTTATGACAACGATGAGTTATATGCCAAACGTGACCACGTCCAAAGTATCGAGCTGGATATTCCCTTATAGTGCTCCGCAGTTGGTCCGACTTTTCTTTAACCTCCATCAAGGTCAGGGCGTCAGGTGTTTTCGGCCAGAGTCGGCTGAAGCCAGAGGTATCTCAGACCGACAACATGCTGTTATCACAATGCTCAAATTTTTCTTGTTTTTTGTGACAGGGTTTCAGGAGTAAGTAACTAGGCTTTTTCCGCGACTCTGCACGGCAAAAGTGGCCCCTTCGGGGCAAAAGAGACTGCCCACGGAATACACGGAATTTCACGGAATATGCGTTGCTTCGCAACGCTTTAAAAACTTCCGTGCCCTTCCGTGTGTTCCGTGGGCAAAAGCTCCTGGCTTTCTTTGAAAATGAAACAACATGTTTGTTTGAAATTTGTGCTAAGCGCCTAAAATGGAAAAGGCATGGCCTTACTCTCCACAGCCAAGAAACTGTTCAACACCACCAGCCTGCCCTTCTTCAGCCTGCACGCAGGTGGAACTTGTCTGCACATTTCTTATATGCTGACTTATGCACTGCCAAAAGTCAATGATGGATTATATGCGGTTTAGCGGGAGGTTCATTTTCATGCTCTCCGCCCAGGGGTGGTCAATCATATACAATTACTTCCCAGCATGCTGGAGGTAGACTTATCGACGGTAACCATTCAGGGGTCCTCGGTGGTGACTAATGGCACAAGGCCAGGGGACTGTCCCCCGCTATGTAATAATTATGCAGCCATGCTTAAATAGCTATTTGCATGTAGCATAGGGACTGGCTCTCCCCGCACTTATTTTTTTAAACATGTCAACCATCCTTCAGAAAAATAAGTGCGGGGGTGCCTGCCCCCTGCTTTCCTTAAAAAGGGCTAAACTGTTACCAAAAAACAAACCTGCCCTTGCTCCTCTCTCAATAAAGAGACAGTTCGGTCTTCCTGGCGATCTCGCGCTGCGTGGTCTCTGGATTGTCCTGGATCTGCTTGAGAATGCAATATTATATTTGAGTCGTTCATATATCACTACAGCGAAACTTATTTATTCACCTCCGGGGACTGGCTCTCCCCGCACTTATTTTTAAAACCTGTCAATCATCCTTCAGAAAAATAAGTGCGGGGGTGCCTGTCCCCGATTTAGACAGGTTGAAAAGTTTTATAAGTTTCGCTGTAGTGATATTTAACGGGCACTAAATCAGTATTCATATTTGAACAAATTGAAATTAAAGCGTGAACATAGACTGGATGTCAAAGGAGTTTTTGCGGTTTGGGGTTTGGGGTCTATCCCTTATGTTGCGCTTATGTTGCGCTTATGTTGCGAGTTGCAACCCGGCCAGGGATGCCCGGACATCGGACCCGCTGATGTCCGGAACGATGCTTATTTCAAGTGCCGTCACCCTGTCGAGATCGACAGCATAATCTTCAACCTCGCGAATCGTTTCAGGTGGACTGAAATTATACTGCTGACGCACAATTTCCTGGTAAGGCTGCCCGTCATCCGGTGACCATCGAAGCACAAACTCTTGCGTGCGGGCGTATTTTTCTTCATGAAATACTAAACGGATATGTTTGATCCGTACCGGCTCGTCAAACAGCAGGCGTATAGTTTGCTCCCCAGGGGACGATGCCCGCCAGGCTGATCCGGTGTCAGGACGCAGTGCTGACTCAAACGGGTGAGCCGGATCCTCGGATGTGAGCTCGACCTGGGCAAGGCGTTCCACGTCCAACCAGTCCTGATCAGTGGGTGGAACTCCCTGCATGCCCTGAAAAATTATCCGCTTACGCATCACAGTACCTCCTCTTGCTTGACGATCTATTCAAGGGCCGCTGCATTTCCGGCGTCCGGTGTACTTGATTATATTTTTGCGATCATAGCATATCCCTGGAACTGATATCCAAAATCTTTAGACAGGATTAACATGATGGATAGGATTACCTTTTGGCCTGGCTTCCGGCCAGGACAAAAATATTTTTCTCTTAATCCATCTCTTAATCTATGCCTGCCACGCGTCTTTGGCGTGGTTAATCCTGTCAAAAAACTCTTCTCTTTATTGTTGCGGGCAAAGCATCACTATGGCGGTATATCAGTATTTTTCTAATCCCTAAGCACCTAACCCGGGAAAAAATTATTGACTTGACCCGTTCCAGGGAGTTTCAAAACATTGTGGTCCTGGACCTGGAAATCCATCCGGACAGGGAGACCCTGATCAAGATCGGGGCCACCGGACCCGGAGGGCAGCCCAGGCTGGCCTTTCAGGGAAATTTCAGGGCCGACGAAGCCCTGTCCAGGCTGGAACAGTCCTTCGGCAGGGCTTCATTTGTGCTGGGGCACAATATTATCGGCCACGACCTGCCCTGGCTGCGCAAACATTTCCCGGAGTTTTCCCTTTTAAAGCTGCCTGCCCTGGACACCCTGCACCTCTCCCCCCTGGCCTTTCCCAAAAATCCCTACCACCACCTGGTCAAGGACTACAAGCTGGTGCGTACAGCAAAAAACGATCCCATCCAGGACTGTGCCCAGGCCGAGCTTGTCTTCCAGGACGAAATTCAGGCCTTTCAGGCCCTGCCCCGGGAACAGCTGATATTTTACGGCACCCTGATGCACAGGTCCCATCCTGAAAGCGGCCTGGGGCATTTTTTCGCAGTCCTGGCCGGGGCAGACCTCAAGGACAAAGACTGGTGCAAAGCCTTCTGGGAAGAAAACGCCGGGGGGCATGCCTGCGTCAGCCATGCACAGTCCGCCTTTGAGACCCTCTGGGATGACAGCCGGGAATCCTGCTCCCTGGCCTATATCCTGGCCTGGCTGCAGGTATCCGGGAGCAACTCGGTTCTTCCCACCTGGGTCTGGAAACGCCATGCTGCAATCCCGGGCATTCTGCGCTCCCTGCGCGAGACTCCCTGCAGCGACCCTGCCTGCAGCTACTGCAGCAGCGCCTTTGATTCCCGGGCACAGCTGCAGCGCTACTTCGGATACCCCGACTACCTGCCGGTGAAGGACGAGGACCCGCCCCTGCAGAGACTGGTTGTGGAGACGCTTATCCGGGGCAACGACTGCCTGGCCGTGCTGCCCACCGGCGCGGGTAAATCCCTGTGCTACCAGCTTCCGGCCCTGATGAAGGCCGAACAGGGCAAGAGACTGAGCATCATTGTCTCGCCACTGCAGTCCCTTATGAAGGACCAGGTGGACGGGCTCCTGCGCAAGGGCATACTGCAGGGCTGCACCATCAATTCCACCCTGACCCTGCTGGAACGCTCCCAGGCCCTGGAAGGCATCCGCATGGGGGACCTGGACCTGGTGTGGATATCCCCGGAACAGCTTCGAAACACCACGGTCAAGGATGCCCTGCGCTCCAGGGAAATCGCCATGGTCATCATGGACGAGGCCCATTGCTTTTCCAAGTGGGGCCACGACTTTCGCCCCGACTACCTGGCCCTGGCCTCGTTTCTGGATGAAATATGCCCCGGACCGCCCCACCCCGAACCCCAGATCGCCTGCTTCACGGCCACGGCCAAAAAGGACGTGGTGGACGAAATCCTGGACTACTTCAGAAATGAAATGGGCCGGGACCTGGTCCTTTTCCAGGGCGGGCACGAGCGCTCCAACCTGCGCTTTGACGTCATCCCCTGCGCTGAACCGGAAAAGACCCAGCGCATGCACTCTATCCTGCAAAGCGTCCTGGTCGACAAGGAAGACGGCGGAGGAATAGTCTTCGCCTCCACCCGCAGAAAAACAAAAGAGTACGCCGAGGCCCTGGAACATATGGGCTGGAACGTGGAATACTACCACGCCGGGCGCACCCCGGAAGAGAGGACCTCGGTGCAGGAAAGGTTTCTGGCAGGTGAAATCCAGGTCATAGTGGCCACCAACGCCTTCGGCATGGGGGTGGACAAACCTGATGTCCGGGTGGTCATTCATGCCTCGGCCCCGGGCTCACTGGAAAACTACCTGCAGGAGGCCGGACGGGCCGGCCGGGATCATCGTCCTGCTGTCTGCTGTCTGCTGTTCGACCCTGATGACCTGGACACCCAGTTCGAACTCTGCCGGGCCTCGGAAATATCCGCCCGGGACATCAGGTCCATGTACGGCGGACTCAAAAGCCTGGCCTCTTCCAGAAACACCCCGGACATGGTCATGACTTCCGGGGAACTCCTGGCCAGCGAGGAGTTCGAAGAATACGGTTTCGACACCCTGGACTCCCATGAACCCATGGCCGACACCAAGGTGCGTACCGCCCTGTCCTGGCTGGAGCGCCGGGGCAAGATCAGGCGCGGAGACAACAAGACCACCGCCATCCAGGGCCGCCTGCTGGTCAAGGACAAAGAGGAAGCCCTGAAAATAATGGGCGGCCTGAACCTTTCGCCGTCAGAGCACGCCCTGTGGATGGGCCTGCTGGACATAATCATGCAGGCGGATCCCAAGGAACTTTTAAATACAGACATGCTCTCCGCCAGACTGGGAGCGGAACCGGATCGCATCCTGCGCAGCCTGGGGGCCATGCGCCAGGCCCGGATACTCAACCATGACCTGAACATGACCGCTTACCTGCGAAAAGGCATCCAGGATGACTCCCGGTCCCGCCTCAGGGAATACCTGGGGCTGGAGGAAAGCCTGTTCGCCCTCATGGAGGAGGACGAACCCGATGCCCGGGCCGGGGTCGTGTACAACATGCCTCTGCGTCCGGTTTGCCAGAGGCTCAAGGAACGCGGACACATAGAAGCTGCTCCTGCAAAACTGCTGCATATCCTAAAACTCCTGGTGGATGAAAAGCTCTTGCGTCTGCATCAGCTCTCCCAGAACTCCTACCAGGTAATCCTGCAGCAGGAATGGGACCGGATCAGGCAGCACGCATCCAGGCGCAACCAGTCGGCCAGGGTACTGCTGGATTTTTTGCTGGACAGAATCGACACCGGGGTAAGCGGCAAAGACCTGCTGGTTTCCTTTCGCACCGGAGAGGCGGAAAACGCCCTGCGCGCAAACATGCTCACGGCCCACTTGAGCGATCACCCCGCATTGTGCCGGCAGGGCCTCAGCGCCCTGCACCACTGCCGGGCCGTATGTCTGCAGAACGGCCTGTCCATCATCCGCCCGGCCATGAGCATCAGCGTAACCGATCCCAAAGGACGGTTCAGCCCCGGGGACTATCTTTCCCTGTCCTTATTCTACAGGCAAAAGATCGCCCAGGTGCACATCATGGGCCGCTTTGCCGAGCTGGGCGCTGTATTCGACGGCATAAGCCAGGCCCTGCGCTTTGTCCGCGATTACTTTCAAAAAAGCCGCACCGCGTTTGTGGCCGAGCACCTCCAGGACCGCAGGGACATCCTGGAACTGCCTGTCACCAGAGAGCAGCACGCAGCCATTCTGGAGCAACTCAGTTCAGTGCAGCGGGATATAGTGGAGGCCCCGACCGAAAAAAACATGCTGGTGGTGGCCGGCCCCGGCTCCGGCAAGACCAGGGTCATCGTGCACCGCATGGCCTGTCTCATCAAAGTCCTCAAGGTACGCCCCTCCAGGATCCTGGCCGTGGCCTTCAACAGAAGCGCTGTGGCTGAAATGCGCCGCCGCCTCAAGGACCTGCTGGGTAAAAGCGGTGCCGGAGTCAAGAT
This sequence comes from Desulfonatronospira sp., assembly GCA_003563255.1. Taxonomy (GTDB): domain Bacteria; phylum Desulfobacterota; class Desulfovibrionia; order Desulfovibrionales; family Desulfonatronovibrionaceae; genus Desulfonatronospira. The sequence goes on from PWSL01000090.1 coordinate 6,659, forward strand.
CCACACCTACCACAGCATGGCCATGTCCATAACCGGGCATTCACTGGCCGGCAAAGGCGGCGATACATCAGTGTTCCAGGGAATTCTCCAGGAAGCTGTGGACTACCTGGACGGAACCAGCACCCAGGAAGACGGTTCCGCCCTGCACTGGCGGGACAGATTGCTGGGCATTCAACACATCCTGGTGGACGAATACCAGGATATAAATGACCTGGAGTACCAGCTTATCTCCCTTCTGGCCGGCCGAAACGAAGATGAACAGAGCCCGCGTCCGTCCATGCTGGCCGTGGGGGACGCAGACCAGAACATCTATTCCTTTCAGGGTGCAAATGTACGCTTCATCCAGCGTTTTGCACAGGAGTACCAGGCGGAAATAGTGCACATGG
>PWSL01000405.1 GCA_003563255.1 Desulfonatronospira sp.
AGCTGTGGAACAGGGGCAAACAGTCCGAGTACCAGGACAGGGAGGTTTACCAGGTAGAGGCGGGTTAGTCTTGGCTGTTAAAGCCGGGTGGCTGCAAAAATTTTAAACTGTTACATATTCCTCAGGAGGAACTGTTATGGCCCATAATCATAATGAATTAAACGAGATGCTGGGAGACGAAGCGGAATTTCTGCTGAACCATCAATGCCGGACCATTGCCCGGGATCAGCTCTGCCTGCCCGGGGTGGACTTTGTGGATAAAGTGTATGCCCTCTCAGACAGGAACAACCGGGTGCTGGTGAACCTGGAGCGCCTTTTCAGCCATGGACGCCTGGGTGGCACCGGCTATATGTCCATATTGCCCGTGGATCAGGGAGTGGAACATTCCGGCGGGGCATCCTTCGCCAAAAACCCCGTATATTTTGATCCGGAAAATATTGTAAAGCTGGCCATGGAAGGTGGATGCAACGCCGTGGTCTCCACCTTCGGGGTGCTGGGGGCGGTGGCGCGCAAATATGCCCACAAAATACCCTTTGTGGTCAAGATCAACCACAACGAGCTGCTCACCTATCCCAATACCTTTGACCAGATCATGTTCGGAACCATTGACCAGGCCAGCGACATGGGGGCCGCCGCGGTGGGGGCGACCATATATTTCGGGGCGGACAATTCGGACCGCCAGATCGTGGAAGTAGCCCGGGCTTTTGCCTATGCCCATGAGCTGGGTATGGCCACGATTCTGTGGTGCTATATGCGAAACAGTGCCTTCAAGACAGGAGGCGTGGACTATCACGTGGCAGCGGATCTCACCGGGCAGGCCAATCACCTGGGAGTCACCCTGCAGGCGGACATAATCAAGCAGAAGCTGCCTGAGGTGAATGGCGGCTACAAGGCCCTGAATACCGGGGATTCTTCTTACGGCAAGCTGGATGAACGTATTTACAGCGACCTGACCACGGATCACCCCATAGACCTGACCCGTTACCAGGTGGCCAACTGCTACATGGGCCGGGCCGGGCTTATCAATTCCGGAGGGGCCTCCGGCAAAAACGACTACGGTGAAGCTGTTCGCACGGCGGTTATAAACAAGCGGGCCGGAGGAATGGGGCTCATCAGCGGTCGAAAAGCCTTTCAGAGGCCCATGGATGAAGGGGCACAACTCTTAAATCTCATCCAGGACGTCTACCTGGACCATGAGATCACTGTAGCCTGAGGTGCCCTGAAGGCGCAAAAAGGGGGCGAGTATCTGTTTAGCGCTTTTAAGGAAAGCAGGGGACAGGCACTCCGGGACCCACTTGAGCATCATTTTGTGCTTAAAATATCTCATTTTGGGACAATCACGCCTCAGGCGTGACGGAAGGGCCAGTCCCCATGCCACATGCAAAGCGCTAAACAGATACGGGGGTGAAAATTTTTTGCCCCTGAGGGATAATGTTGACAGGCCTGTATCAACAGGTGCCGCCCTTGCAGCCGGGTGTGCCTGGTTTGAAACTTCCAGTCTCTAATTGCCTACTCTCTGTTCGGGCTGAGTGACGATCATGCGGCATTCGCCCTTGAATACGTTTTTCTTGATGAGCATATCCTTGCATGGTGAAAGTTTTTCTTCATCAAGCAGGGCGTAGAAATCATTTTCATAGGTTACTTTTCCAAAATCCACGGTGGTGAGAAACTTGAGCCGGGGTTTGATGAACTCCATGAACTTGGACCTGTTTTTAAACATGGTCTGAAAAAAAATCACCTCCCCATCAGGCTTGACCCATTTTTTGGCCCTTTCCAGGACCGCTTTCTGGTCGTCCATGAGCATGAAACTCATCCCAAAGAAAACATAGTCAAAAAACCCCTCGTGGATTGGGCTGTAGGAGGTGACTGACTGGTGCAGCACTTCGACCTGATTCTGGAGACTGTAGGCCTGGATTAGTTTTCTGCAGTGTTCCAGGTAATGTTTGTTGATATCGAGTCCGGTTATGCGCAGGTTTTTCTTTTTAATCAGCTGATGGTTCTTCTTGAGCATGACCCCGTTGCCGATGCCTACGTCCAGAATGACTGAATTGTCAGGGTAGTAATCTATGCTGTTTTTATAACAAAGTCTGGTGACATCACTGATAATAAGGTTATAGAGGTTGTTTACCATGCTGTGCTCCGTTGGTTTGGAAAAAATTCTCTAGTGGTGCCCGTTTGGGGGGCTTTGCTTTTGAAAGTAATCAGGTTAACAAATTTTTATTTTTTTTGCAAACAGGCCGGGCCTTGATTTCTAAGTTTATGTCTTTCCGGGGTGTTATACAAGGCATTCAATCTTTACATCCAGAGCCTGATAAGGCAATATAACTCTTTTAACCCGTTACTTCCTGCTTATCGCCGATACTCAATAAAACTACAACGACGCTTGATTTGAGCTGTAAGGGGACCGGCTCCCCGCACTTTTTTTTCAGCACAATCAAGATCAATTGTAAGCATTCAGGGGGTGCCGGAAACCGGCCCGGGGACAGTCCCCGCGACACCTTTCCTGCACAAGTTAAACATGACAAACGCTTAATTGTGTGAACCTGCACAGATATTACTTAGCGGGGACAGTCCCCAGGCCTGATGCCAGTAACTACCACTGAGGACCCCCTGAATGCTTACGATCAATTTAATCAAATAAGTGCAGGGGGGCCTGTCCCCGCTGGCTGCACTGGAAGTGGTTTATGGCAGGCAAGGATGCAGGATTTTTGTAACGTGTTGCACAAGCCCCTTATGATTTTCCAACCAGGAAGGCACCAAGAATGAAAAAGGATTTTTTGAGCATCCGGGATCTTATCCGGGAAGAGGCGCATGAGCTTATAAAAAGGTCCGCCTGGATGAAGGAGAACGACTTTCGTTCCAACATACTTGAAGGCAAGACCGTGATCTTGATATTTGAAAAGGCTTCCACCCGGACCAAGGTGTCCTTTGAGGTGAGCATCCACCACCTGGGTGGACACCACGTATTCATGACCCCGGCGGAGTCACAGCTTGGCCGGAGCGAACCCCTGAGGGACACGGCCAGGGTGCTTTCCAGGTATGCCCAGGGCATGGTGGTGCGCACATTCGGCCAGGAGAAGCTGATTGAACTGGCCAGGCACGGCAGTGTACCGGTCATCAACGCTTTGTCCGACGAGTTTCATCCCTGTCAGGTCATGAGCGACCTGTTGACCATTTACGAGCGGAGCCCTGATTTTGAAGCCCTGAATATCGCCTGGGTGGGAGACGGCAACAATATGTCCCATTCCTGGATAAATGCCGCGATTCATTTTCCTTTCAAGCTTACACTGGCGGTTCCCCCGGGATTTGAACCCCGTGAGGATATTTTTCAGGAGGCACAGAGGTTGGGGGGGAATGTTCACCTGACACACGACCCCCTGGAGGCGGCCAGGGATGCGCATTACATCAACACCGACGTATGGGCATCCATGGGCCAGGAAGAAGAACAAAAGGCCCGGGCCGATGCATTTGTGGGTTTTCGGGTAGATGACAGAATCCTGGAAGCGGCCCATCCCGAGGTCAGGGTGCTGCACTGTCTGCCTGCCCACAGAGGAGAGGAGATTACGGATGCGGTGATAGAAGGAGAGCGCTCCATTGTCTGGGACCAGGCGGAAAACAGGCTGCATATGCAGAAGGCGATTCTGGAGTGGATATATGGTTAGGGATTTAGGGATTGAAGGATTCGGGATTGGGGATAAATTACACTCTTAAAATACAAAGCAACGGGGAATTTCATGAGCGGGATTGACAGGGTAGTCCTGGCCTATTCCGGGGGGCTGGACACCTCGGTAATTCTAAAGTGGATCCAGAAGACATACGACTGTGAAGTCATTGCTTTTACCGCCGACCTGGGTCAGGAGGAAGAACTGGATGGCCTGGAAGAAAAGGCCTTGTCCACGGGAGCCTCCAAGGCTTTTATCGAGGACCTGCAGCAGGAGTTTGTCACAGATTTTATCCGGCCCATGTTCCGGGCGGCTGCTGTTTACGAAGGCAGATACTTGCTTGGGACCTCCATTGCAAGGCCCCTTATCGCCAAGCGAATGGCGGAAATAGCCTTGCAGGAGGGGGCCCAGGCAGTGGCGCACGGAGCCACAGGCAAGGGCAATGATCAGGTACGCTTCGAGCTCACCACCATGGCCCTGGCACCGTCTCTGCGCATCATCGCCCCCTGGAGGGAATGGGACCTGCATTCCAGGACCGAACTTCTGGAATTCGCCAGGCAAAACCAGATTGCTGTACCTGTAACCCAGGAGAAAATGTACAGCTGCGATCGTAATCTACTGCACCTGTCCTTTGAGGGAGCGGAACTGGAAGACCCCTGGCTGGAACCCGAAAGGGGAAGCTATCACCTGGCTGTGCCTCCAGAACAGGCACCGGATGAACCCGAGGTTATTACCCTGGGGTTTGAAAAAGGTGATCCGGTGAGCATCAATGGCGAAGAAATGGACTCGGTGCTTCTTTTCAAGAGGCTGAATACTCTGGGCGGCAGGCATGGCATCGGGCGTCTGGATATGGTGGAGAACCGTTTTATCGGCATGAAATCCAGAGGCGTCTATGAAACGCCCGGGGGAACGATCATTTATGCCGCCCACCGGGACCTGGAGGGCCTGTGCCTGGACAGGGAAAGTCTGCATATCCGCAATGAAATGGTTCCGGGCTATGCCCGCCTGGTTTACAACGGTTTCTGGTTTTCTCCGGAGCGGGAGGCCATGCAGGCCATGATGGACAAAATCCAGGAATATGTCACCGGCGAAGTACGCCTTAAGCTCTACAAGGGGGGAGTTTACCCTCTGGGCCGGCGTTCGGGCATCTCCCTCTACAACCCGGAACTGGCCACCTTTGAGGCGGACCAGGTATTTGATCAGCATGATTCAGCCGGCTTTATAAGGCTGCAGGGTCTCAGGCTCATGTCCGTAAATAAAGTCAGGAATGTATCTTTTCAGCGTTTTTAACACTACAGCGACATTAATTTAATCTGGAAGGGGACTGGCTCTTTTGCCGCCGAGAGCCCAGCCATTTTTCGGTTTGAGTTCGACAATAGTGCCAGTCCCCGGTGGCTGAGGCAATATTTAATACAAAGTGTCGCTGTAGTGTTAATAAAAACAGGGAACAGGCTATCCCCGCACATTTTTTATGACAAAATGGCTTCAGAATATTTGATAAAAAGTTTGGGAAGAGCCAGTCTCCCTCCGGTCTGGAAACGGGGCAGGGAGCTATACGACATGCAAAGCGCTGAACAGATCTCTGGAAGTAACAACAACCCTTAGCTGCGCAATCCAACGTGCTATAACAGTACCTAAATGAAAGACAAAGACCCGCAAAAAATCTGGGGGGGGAGGTTTGCAGCCCGGACATCATCGCTAGTGGAAGAATTCACCCAGTCCCTGGATTACGATCGCTTCCTGGCCCTGCATGACCTGGAGGGTTCCAGGGCTCACGCCCTCATGCTGGCGGATACCGGGATAATCTCCCCAGAAGAACTGCAGCGGATTCTTTCTGGTCTGGACCAGATTCAGGGCGAACTGGAGCAAAATGAGTTCAACTGGGATCCCGGCCTGGAAGATGTCCACATGAATATTGAAAAACGTCTAACAGATCTCATTGGAGAGCCCGGACAGAAGCTGCACACAGGTCGCAGCCGCAACGACCAGGTTGCCCTGGATTTCAGGCTTTATGTGGCAGGTGCCCTGGAGCGTTGGCAGTCTGAGCTGAAAGAGCTTATCAGTATTCTTTTGAATCAGGCAGAAGCCCACCGCAAAACCCTGCTTCCCGGGTATACCCATCTGCAGCCGGCTCAGCCTGTATGTCTGGCCCAGCACTTGCTAGCTTACGTCCAGATGTTCAAAAGAGATTATGAGCGCATTGAGCAGGCCATGCCCCGCACAAGGGTTTCCCCCCTTGGGGCGGCAGCCCTGGCAGGAACCACCTACTGTCTGCAGCCGGAGCAGACTGCCGGCCATCTGGGTTTTGAAGAAGTATTCAAGAACAGCATGGATGCTGTCAGCGACCGGGACTTTGTGCTGGAGGGGCTTTTTGTTGCATCCATGATAATGATGCATTTAAGTCGGCTCGGAGAGGAAATTATCCTCTGGTCAAACCCGGGGTTCGGCTTTATAATACTTCCGGATGCCTACTCCACCGGTTCTTCCATAATGCCTCAAAAGAAGAACCCTGATGTAGCCGAGCTTGTCCGGGGAAAAGCCGGCGGCGTTTACGGTCGCCTCATGGCCCTTTTGACCACCATGAAAGCCCTTCCTCTCACTTACAATCGGGACATGCAGGAGGACAAAGAGCCTTTTATCGAAGCCTGCAAGAGTGTTAGTTCCTGTTTGCGGGTAATGACAGGCATGATGGGCGAAATGGAGTTCAACAAGGATAAAATGATGCAGGCCCTGAAAAAAGGCTTTTTAAATGCCACTGAATTGGCGGATTACCTGGTTTTCAAAGGTACGCCCTTCAGGCAGGCACATCACCTGACCGGCCGACTGGTTGCTTATGCCGAGGAAAAGGGTCTGGGTCTGGAAGAGTTGGACCTGACGGTGTTCCAGGATTTTTCCAGACTTATTGATCGAGATGTATACGGTGTGCTTGACTATCAGCAGGCGGTAAATCGCAGGTCAACACCGGGGGGTACCGGGCCGGACTCAGTGCTCGGGCAGATTAAGGATTTACGACTATGGCTGGATAAAAAAAATGGCGGAAGCGTATAGGAGTCGAACCTACCGAACGGGATCAGCCGTTCCACTGGATTTGAAGTCCAGGCGCCACACCGGTGACGTAACGCTTCCGCAGGCAAATCAATAACAATCATTACTGAATTAGGCAAGAGTAAATAACACTGCAGCTAAACTTAATTTATTAACTCCGGGGACCGGCTCTTGTGCACTTTTTTGAATAATCGATAACACTACAGCGAAACTTCTAAAATTTATAACCTGTCTCAATTGGGGACAGGCACTTTTGCCGTTTGATAACTTACAATTGAACAAAAAATCAGGCGGCAAAAGAGCCAGTCCCCGGAGG
>PWSL01000127.1 GCA_003563255.1 Desulfonatronospira sp.
GTAGTCCACCTCGATTCAAACAAACCGGCAGATTGTCTACATGCATGAGCCGATAAATAGGAATAGGCTCATCCAGCTTCATTGCTAATTCCCCACCCTGGTCACCGCCTGATCATACCACATGAGCAGTTTTGGGTCTTCTTGGAGAACCTTCTCCGGGATCTTTTCAGCTACCTTGATGATGGTCTGGTAATCCCGGTCCTGCCAGGCCTTTTTGAATCCGGCCCGGACTGCCTCAAGTCTAAACTGCTTCATCTTCCGGCCCTTGAATTGCCTGTATTCCTCAAATTCCTTGAGCAGGGATTTCTCCCGGAGCTTTTCCAGGTCCGCAGCCCTATGGGGATTGGGTACATACCAGCGGGATCTGGCCCGGCTGATCAATTTGGAGATTTGCGGGGTGGTTTGCTCTATATGCAAAGCGCCCTGGTCTTCACGCAAGCGGCCAACTTCAGTCTCTTCAGCAATGATGCTTCGCAATTCCTCGCTTTGCTTCATCCAGGAAACAATCTGGGCCGGTATGGGACTGCCTTCATTATATATCAGAAAATTCTGCTCCAGCAGATCAGAGAGCTCCAACATCTTCTCATGCTTTTGCCAGCCTCCGATTTCCTTCATGAATTGGGGATGCAGATCCTGAAAGGTCTGGGGCTTTCTGGAAAGCTGCTGCTTGAGCCATTGAATGGCCGAAGCCTCGTCAATGACCATGAGCGTCAGCTCTCGGAATTTTTTTATTGTCCTGCGTTTCCGGTCGTATTCAGCAGCCTGCTCAGGCAGAAAATACATGCCGTCCCTCTCATCAAAGCGCTGGGCCAGTCCCTGGTAAAACTCAGCAGCAGACATGGGCACGCTTACCCCGCGCTGGACATGGAAGGCGATCATTCGGTCAAAAAGGAGATAATTCTGCCTTTCAGCCACTGCCTCTGCAGCATCGCCCTGAGTAACGAAAACAGGTAGCTGCTTGAGATGGTTACGTACAAATTCCCAAACTCCTTCTTCGGTGCCAGCTTGAAGTTGGAAACGATCTTCAAGGCCACCATTTGGCTTATAGGCTGAAATAATAAGATCTTGTTTGACTGCACTTGCCGAGGTATATTGCTTAAAAGAGCCCTGCTTTTTATCTAAGGTGCGGATATCAGCTATAACAAAACCAGCACTTTGCAAGGATTCCTGAATACTATTCCAGACGCTGTTCTTGGAATTATGAAATTCCACAGTCATCCAGCGTCCAGGCTTTAATAGACGGTAATATTCGCAAAAGCATTTTGTCATAATACTTTGATATTCCGACAAGCCTTTAGCTTGTGAGTTGTTCGTTATGGCTTCAGGCTTAATATTGGTGAAATTCTTCAGCCAAGACTCCCATAAGAAACTTAACTCTGAGTACATCAGGTTTCCACCAAATGGAGGATCAATAAATATGTAATCAACTCCATTTGTATTACATGAAGTTTTTGTAGTAGACTGTGTGCTAATGAGAGGCCTACCATTCCCCGGAAGACTCCAATTTATAGATGATAAACGTGACTTAAGGCTGATATAAGCAGGAGTTTCAGGAACAGTAGAAGAAACATATAAAGTTCCTTTTGTTCCTGCATTGATAAATCCCCCACCTCCATGAAAAAAATAACTGAATGCGATACTTGCTAGCCTTGATGTTATTCTTTCTGAGGCGGTTTTTATGAACAATAATCTTAATGCCAGATCGGATTTATAAACACGACAGAGCCTATAAACGAACGATGCAATAATCCACAAATTTTTTCTTGAATAAAAATGATGTACATGAGTTATGCCAGCATGAACACCAGATCTCCATGTATCTCCCCACTCTTTACCTTTAAACATCATTTGATAAGTCGGAAACCAGTATGGGATATCGAGCTGTTCAATTTTATCGATCAGAGAAAAATCATAAATATCTGGTCTTTTTTCATACTTAATTTTGCCAACACTATAATTTATTAAAACAGGAATTTGTTTGGCTTGCCGGATAGTTTGACCAATAGCCTTATCCAGCTTTGTGACCCAAGCTCTGTCTACTTTTCGCTTGGTCAAAAGGGCATTGCAAACAGGGCAGGGAAAATCACTATGTACCTTGCCAGCTGTTTTATCCACAGCAGCTTCCCAAAAAACCACCTCCTGAGCACATTCCGGGCAGATATAGACATCCGACCATACAGTATAGTTGATCTGCCCCCAGACAGGCTGCACATCTGTTTCTGAAGGCTGGGTCCTTAAAAGCTTACGAATCTCTTCAACTGATTTACAGGCTCGCAGCTTTTCAGCCATTATTGTTGCCAGGGCCTCTTGCTGGTCCTGGGATGCGGTTTTGGAGCCGCTGACAGCATAGGCCAAAGTAGTATACATCCAGCCGCATTCCTCCTCCACTTCCTTGAGAATGCGCTTTGCTTCCTGTTCAAATGCCTGCACATCCACAGGCGTATTGTAGTTATAGGCAATAAAGGTGGCTGCTGGTGATAGATCGCTCAGGACTGCTGAACGGGTTCCCAATCTGGAAAAAGGCTTCCAGGCTGCCTTGCCGTCCGGTCCGGTTTCCTGCTGGTAGACAACACCCTGCTTATCCACATGGTAGCCCAGGGATTCCACTGTTTGTCGATCAGCGCACAGCTGGGCGGCCACACCGGTCATGCCGGTACCACAGAAGCCGTCAAACACCACATCTCCAGGCTCGGTATAGTGCAGGATATAGCGCATGATGGCCTTGTGCGGGACCTTGGTATGGTAGGAATGGGCATTGTAGATGGGGTCATTCTTGCCCTCGCTGACATCAGTGGCAAAGGGCTCCCGGTGGTAGTCATCCGTTTCCGGATCATACGGCCTGCCATGCTGTCTGATAAACTCCGGAATGAACGGATTGGGGCAGGCAGTGTAATATGGCGGATCCGACAGGGCCAGAATGTCTTCATCTTTGCCGTGGGGAAAGCCGATTTCGTCCTTGAACAGCTGCAAAAGATCTGGTGTCTGGCCTGGATTATCCCCGCGCCTGCTTCCAGCTGCCTCAGCCATTTTTTGGGCCAGTTCCTGAACCTGGGATTCATGCCCAAAAGGCCAGTGCTGCAATGATTCCAGTCGATCTATGGTATCCTGCAAGGAGCTGAAAGGCACGCCCTGCAGTTTTTCTTTGAGTTCCTGCAAGGCTATACTCAGCTTGTCCAGAAAATAATTCCTGCGCTCCTGGTCATGGGCAAAGGTCATGCCCAGGCACTCTACCGGCTGTCTTGGAGCGGATTGCTTATCTTCCTGATCTTGCAGGGGTAACTGCAAATTATTTTCTTTGCGCATAAGTTCTATTTCAACCTTGCATCTATTTTGTTTAATCGATCACAATACGGACCTTTTCCGGCTCCTTGCCCCGGAGCAGCTGATCCAGGTAGGATTCGAAACGCTTCTTCATCTCCGCAGGAGTTACAGGCGATCCGCCGGAAACAAGGGCATCTCGCAGACTGTCCAGACTGACTTCCACCTTGCTTAGTCCGGAGAGAACCTCCTGCATGGCCTGCAGAAAATCCTGTTCCAAAGGCTCCGGCAATTCTTTTCTTTCCATGAACTGATGCACCATGTCTTTACGCTCGGGACTCAGCAGTTCCAGGTTCTGTTCTGTGCTGGGATCCTCCAGATTGCTGAGCAACGAATCTGTCCACTGCTCAATCAACTGGTCCAGTTCCTGATCTATTGTCTCCAGAGCACTGGAGGCTGAGGCCTGGATTCTCTCTTCGCCCGGCCTGAACTGACAATGCGGACACACAGGGGCCGCCTGTAAATCCTGTTCAGTGAGCCGGGTACAGATTTTCAGGGCAGCCAGCCGGTTCTGCAGATCAACCAGCTGCTGTCTGGGCAGTAGCTCTATGGTGGAAAGCTTTTTCAGGGTTTCCATCCGGGAGTCGTGCAGCAGCCTGGACTTGCGCTTTTCATCATTTACCCCGAGCCTGGCCCTGGAGTGCTGATCAATATAGTAGCGCACATATTCCTGTTTGAGCTCTGTCAGTATCCTGCGGACATCGGCAGTCAGGCTTTGATCCGGAATCTTGGCCTGGCTGAGCTTGTTCATTACCTGTGATCGAGACTGGCTGATTCTGGCTGACAATTCACTTTCAGCAGGCAGGACAGCCTCTGCTGTGGACAGGTAGGCAGCTGTATCCCCCAGTTCCTGGACCAGACTTTGATGGGCCTGGATCTCTTTTACAAGATCAAAAGTTTTTTTGTGCTCAGAAATATCCTGGGGCGCAGCCTTTAAATTTTTTAGCTGGCCTGGGGTTTTAAAAGCCTGCATGGACTCCAGAAACTGCTTGGTCTGGCCCAGTTTCTGGCTGTATTCTTCTGCTTCTGGCTCCGGGATAAGGCTATGGCCCCAGAAAACTATCCCATTTTGCAGATTTTGCTGCAGGATCACCAGCTGCTTGATCTTGCCTTGAATGGCGCTTTGCATCTGGGCTACAGGCTCTTCCTTGCCCTGGGTGATGAGCTGGGCCAGGGCAGGATTCTGACCCAGAAGCTCAAGCAGGGCCTTCAATGCAGGCAGGTTCCACTCCTTGGGCTTTTCCACATGCTTGAACCCGGTCAGGTCTTCCACCCTCATTCCTGCCAGCTGATTCAAACTGGTGGCATCAAACTTCCTGCCGGTCATGGTCAGGTTCAGATCACCGGAATAGACCAGAGCAGCCAGAACCACCACCAGCCATTCCGGCTCCAGACGGCTGCTTTGCGGTGAAAAATACTCCACCCCCTGCACATCCTGCAAAAGCTCGGAGCGATTAACCACCTGCCCATGACCTTTTTGATTCACTTTTTCCAGCACCTGGGCTGCATATCTGGAGTGAACAGGATCAATCCGCTCTCCCTGCAAGAGCTCCAGGGCGTCCAGCACAGCCAGGGCCTGTTTGGTGCCCATTGAGGAACTGGTTTTGTTTGCACCATGAGCTTCTCCACCTGCAGCCTGGGCTATGCTTCGTAAAGCATCCTGAGCTGCCTGAGGGCGACTGTCCGCAGTGATTAGAAGTGGGAATCGGGGATAGTCCGGGGCCAGATCATGGAAGTGGGTTGTTAGACAGATCCCGGCTACTGTGTTCACCAGATCCCGGAAGTTGATCCGATGGGACTGCCAGTTACCTGGAGAACTCTTGCCCAGACCCTCTTTGCACCATTCAGGAATAGTCTTGCTCCTGCCCTGATAGCTGACCTCAAAGGCTTCTGTCATGTGCTCCTGCAGCCAGTTGACCATTTTTTGCAGGAAGTTATTTGCCCGGGACTGATAGGTGTTCTTGGCATGGCCGGAAGCAGTGGATGCCAGATCCAGGGCAGCTGCATATAGTTCCAGAGTCTTTCTGGCGGCATCATCCAGGCCCTTAAGACGGAAAAAGACCTCGTCCCTGTTTTTCTCATTCTTGAAGTAAGGTGGATCAAAGGCCTGAATGAAATACAGGTAGAAATCCCTGGGGGGCACTGCTGTAGAACGATCATTGGGAGAGCCGAAAAATAGATAGCCCTGCCGCATTGCCTTGCGCTCAGGCCACTCAAGCTGATGTTCCCAGATATTGTAACCAGTAACATAGGTCTGGTCAGTACATTCCATGATCTCCTTCAGGGCCTGGAAATAATAGCGATCCAACTGGGAATCATCCAGTGACTCAGCTCTTTTTTCAATCAAGGCGTCAAAATCTTCAGTCTTTTTCAGATCCAGGAAGAATTGGCCGTTATCCGGATTATAGGAAATGAACTGACCGTTGACCGTTCTGTGGATTTCTCTAAGTACGGTTTCCACCTGGGAACGCAGATCATCAGCAGGATTTCCACCCAGGTCCTCAATACCCGGCTGATACAGGCACAAGCCGTCTCGCAGTTCATCAGGGGTGGCTCCCATCTGGGCGTAGATATCTCCAGTGGTTAAACGATGTACGGACAAACCATGGATCAGGCGCAGGGCCATGGGCTTGTAAGCCGGCCTGGTAAAAGCCTGTTCTATCCTGGACTCCAGATTGCCACTGCAATCCAGGACTTCCTTGACCTCCGGAATGGTACGAAATGAAGGGTTGGCCCGCAGATTCTGCCAGTAGCTGTCATAGGCAAGCAGGCCCGGGTAGTCCCGGGGAAGTTCCCTGTCCAGAAGATCCCGCATGGCCCTGGACAGTGTCTTGAGAATCTCCCTTTTTTCCACCACCCTGACCTGTTCAAACACGTCTATGTAGTCCGGGTGCACCGGAAACAGGCGCACAAATTCGTCCATACGTTCATTCATTCGATCATAGAATCGGGCGAAAGGGGTCAGATATTTTCTGATACTGGCCTGCTGCTCAGCTGTTTTCTTGAGCAGACGGTTGGCCACCACGAACTTGACATCCTTACGGGCGATAAGGACCTGTTCAAATCTGTCCTTAACCCGGCGCACGCTTTCGGCTACAAAGGAAAACCGTGGGCTGTCGAAAATTGCCTCCTGTACTCCGGCCATGAAGCGAAACCGCAGATGACTGCAGACTTCCCCCATTTCCCGCAAAAAGCTCAAATCCAGGATAAGCTCCTGATCTTTTCGCGAGCGCAGATAGTCCAGCAGCTCATCAACCACCAGGAGCAGGCCGTGATCCGGATACACCTGGTGAAATGCAGCCATCATTTCTTCAAAAGCAGGCTTATTGCTGGAGACCTCGCTTGAGGCGGGAAACCTGAAGTGCACTCCAATGGTGCTTAAATGCTCCTGCAGGGCCTGAACCAGAATGTCCCGCAAGGGCATGGTGGTGGAACCGATTTCGGTTCGGACCACTTTGAATTTACCAGCTATTTTGGCGGCTTCACTGGCAGCCTGGCTGTGACTGATATGTTCGGACAACTCCGGGTTCTCCGCCAGACTGGAGATAACAGCCATCAGGTGGGACTTTCCAGTCCCGTAGTTGCCCACCACCAGAAGGCCCATATTGTCTACTGGTTCCTGGAATTGCAGATTGGGGATGGCTACTGAGACCAGCTTTTCAGCCATGTCCTCGGACAGAACA
>PWSL01000197.1 GCA_003563255.1 Desulfonatronospira sp.
GACTTTATTAAACAAGGACTGGGAGAACCAGTCCTCGTGCCACCTGCAAATTGCTAAACTTTTACGGGACAGGCTCTCCGGCACTCACTTGAATGTGTTTTTGTGCCTTTGGAGCCTGATTTTCAGCTTCAAGCGGTTGCCGTAAGAGCCAGTCCCCTTGAGGCACAAATAAGTTTGGTTGCAGGGATAGTCCCTTCTGGAACAATCCCCGGACAGAATAAAAAACTTTCTTGTGAGTTTTTGCACGAATGTCTTGACAGATCAGGCCAGGAATGCTCTTTATGGAAACAGCTCATTGCTGCCTGGTGGGACTGTACCTTTGCAGCCGTTTGATGCAGGATATTCCGGGGCGATGAATTACTGCCGGTTTGTGAAAGTTTATACATCACAGCCTGAGTTATGTTCAGCACACTGGCAAACCTCCGGTTTGCCTTGTTTTGATGGTTTTCAAGGTACATGGGAGCTTGAAACAAAGCTGATTGCTGCCAACACTGTTTTTATCAAGGAGGTGCGTTTTTTATGAACCGGAGAAAATTTTTAGGCGCCATGGGTGTCGCCGGTTTAGGCGTGGCAGGAGCCGAAAAGGTCCTGGCCGCGGAGGATGGTGTCACAGGTGCCTCGGTCAAGGACGTCAAGGGCTTACCGGACAGCTATGCAGTCCTTTTTGATGTCACCCGGTGCATCGGTTGCAGGCAGTGTGAAGATGCGTGCAACTATGAACAGCATTTGCCGGAACCTGATGTAGATTTTTTTGACACCGGGGTCTTTCAACAAATCCGCAGGACGGACTGGAAAACCTACACAGTGGTCAACCAGTACGACGATAAGCCCCCGGGAGCCGGGGATCTTTACCGGAAAATCCAGTGCATGCACTGCCTGGAGCCCGCCTGCGCCCATTCCTGCTTTGTCAAGGCCTTTGCCAAGCGCCACGACGGGGCTGTTACATATGACCCCAATGTCTGTGTCGGCTGCCGGTACTGCATGATGGCCTGTCCTTTCAATATTCCGGCATACGAGTACCACATAGCCCTTGATCCCCTGGTGACCAAGTGCACTTTCTGTGAACACCGGCTCAAGGATGACAGAGAACCGGCCTGCGTAGAAATCTGCCCCACCGGAGCCATGTATTTCAGCACCCGGGAGGAGGTGCTCAAGGAAGCCCGCGTCCGGGTGGTCAACAACCCTGACAAATACCAGTCACATATTTACGGGGAACACGAAATGGGCGGCACCAACTGGATCTACATATCCGGGGTGCCCTTTGAAGACGTTGGAATGCGCATGGACCTTGGAACCAGAGCCGCAGGAGACTATACCTCCGGTGCTCTGGGTGGTGTCCCTCTCATAGCTTCATTCTGGCCGGTTCTTCTGGTGGGTGCCTACGCCATATCCAAGCGTAGAGAAAAGATAGCCAAGGAAGAAAGGGACAGTTTTGTATCCCAGATTATTGCCGAGGCAGGACCCGAAGCCGGTCGAAGACTGGCGGAAAGACTTTCCAGATCCGAAACCCTGGACAAGGCCGCCATCGAGGAGGAAGTAAGAAAAGCTTTGAATGAGGCCGCCGCCAAAACCGAGAGGGAGGATCATTAATCATGAGCAATCATAACCATCATGACACAGGCCAATCCCCCTGGATCACGCCCTTTAATGTAATAGCCGGGCTAATCGTCCTCATGGGTATCTATCTGACCTATCTGCGGTTTACTGGAGGACTGGCAGCGGTCACCAATCTGGATGACTACTATCCCTGGGGGATCTGGATCAGTTTTGACCTGCTCTGCGGAGTGGCTCTGGCCGCCGGCGGGTATACCACAGCTGCGGCCTGTTATATTTTTGGAATCAAAAAATATCACGCAGCAGTCAGGCCTGCAGTGCTTACTGCATTTCTGGGCTATGCCCTTGTGGTCTTTGCCCTGCATTACGACGTGGGACAGCCCTGGAGGCTTGCTTACCCGATTTTCGTACAGCAGGGCACGACCTCGGTGCTGTTTGAAGTAGGTCTGTGTGTCTTTTTATATCTGACTGTCCTTTTTCTGGAATGGCTGCCGGCCCCCCTGGAATGGCTAAAGCTCAAAAGAGTCAGAAATATCGTAATCAAGCTCACTCTGGTGCTGACAGTCTTCGGAGTCATTCTCTCCACTATGCACCAGTCTTCTCTCGGCGCCCTCTACCTGATTCTGCCGAGCAAGATGCATCCTTTGTGGTTTTCATCACATCTGCCTATCTACTTCTTTGTATCCAGCATGTTTGCCGGTCTCTCAATGGTCATCTTCGAAAGCACCCTGTCGCATCGCTATTATCACAACAAAATGGACAAAGAGCACCTGGAGGGCACCCCCCATGTAACCTTCGGATTTGCCAAGGCCGCAGCCTGGATCATGGCCGGGTACTTCTTCATCAAGCTCTTCGGTGTGGTCCTCAATGACAACTGGGGCTATCTGCCTACGTTCTACGGCTTCATCTTCAGTCTGGAAATGCTCGGATTCGTTGCTCTGCCTGCCTTTCTGTACGCCAAAGGGGTCCGGGATAAAAACGTAAAGCTCATTAAATGGACCGCTGTGTTGGCTGTCTTCGGAATCATCTTCAACCGGTTCAATGTGTCCCTGGTGGCCTACAACTATCATCTGCCCTCAGAGCTGAAATACTTTCCGGCTCTGGCGGAAATCGGAGTAACCATCTTTGTTGTCACCGTGGGACTTATTCTGTTCAAGTTAATCTCCACCCGGATGCCCATTTTTTACGAACATCCGGACTTCAAGGGCTCACACTAACTAAACCCAATCCCGCATTCAGGGGATCTTAACCATTAATGGGGAGGAACCATGGAATTCTATACAATGCTTGAATTTGATATATTCACCAAGAACTGGGCTTATATCTTTATGGGCGTGGCCGTGATTACCATGCTGGGCTGGTGGCTGTTTTTAACCGGCCAGGATGAAGAATAGTGTCCGGGGGCAGCGGAGCATAACGCGGCCTCTTCTTGGGACCTGCAAAGACTTCAAAACAGGAGAAAAGATATGAAACCAATCAAATTTGCCGGACTGGGCGTGATCCTGGTTCTTTTGTCGGTATCTCTGGCTTACGCTGACGGCCGACCGGACCCCATTGTAGGCATTGAGGGAGATCTGTCCCACGTCATAAGCAGTGCCATGTGGTTCGTCCAAAACATGGTCCTGTTCGGAATCGGGGCTGTTATCTACCTTGCTCCAACAGTCATCGCCTTGATAAGAAGCCACAACAAGCTGGCCCAGATAGCCGCTCTGAATGTATTTCTGGGTATTATTGTAGTGGGCTGGATCGGGGCGCTGATATGGAGCTTTACTGGTAATGTCCACCCCCAGAACTGCCTGGACCGCTTCGGCAGTACAGCCTGATAACATATTGAACTTCAACACAAAAGGCCGGGCATTTGCCCGGCCTTTTGTGTAACCCTTACCCCCGCACCAGGTTGTCCGTATTGGTAAAAGCCTGGTATTTCTGCTCGTCAACAGGAAAGTCCCAGGATCCGCTGCGCACTTCCAGCCTGCCGCCGAATCCGGTCTTGAACCGGTAAAGCCCGTAAAAAGGATGTTCAGGATCAGCTCCAGGGGACACTGCCCCCATGTCATACCTCAGGCACCCGCGCAGCCTTGACTGGCGCATGGCCTCCCAATGCACGGCGTAAGAACCCATGAGGTGCCGCCTGTTATTGGAGGAGGCCCCATATAAAAAATGTGCAGTCTGCCCGGATATGGCCACTATTCCCCCTGCAAGCAGCTCATGGTCACAGTCGGCCAGCAGAAAAAGCACCTCGGAGTTGCAGGGGTCGAATATATGCGCATTGAAAATGGCTGAGAAGTGTTCATATGCGCACGTAGCAAACCCATTTCGCGCAGCAGTCTGCAGATAAAGATCATAAAAGGCCGGCAAATGCTCCATGGAACCGGTCCGTACCACCACCCCTCTGCGTCCTGCCAGACCTATGTTGTAACGTGTCTTGGACTTCATCCGCCCCAGGATATCCTTTTCAGGCAGGCTTAGATCAACCACAAGAGTGCTGGCCACGGTCATATCCATTGCAGGCTTTCTAAGATTCCATGACTGGGTACCCATGTTCATGCGCATTTCCCGCAGCCTGGATTCAGGGAAGCTGTACCAGTCCCCTCTCTGCATCTCTTGGGCATACTGAGACTCCCAGGGAAGATCATACCTTATAAATGCCGTATCCGGACCCAGGTGCTTGATCATTGATTCGGACAAGGCTTCCAGAAAAGGACCGTAATCGTCCTTTGGAGGTGAAAACTCGGGCCCCTGGGGAACATATGCGGTTACAAAACCAGGACCGTGACCCTGCAAAAGTACCAGCATATCTCCAAATGATTCGGCTGCAGGGGTCTGGATATCGAATGCAAGCACACGGCATCCAAGCCTGGATTTAACCTGGGCCCAATACAGGGTCTGGAACAGTATGTCCGACGGCAGAAGGCCGATAGGTTCTTTGGGTTGAAGTGTTATAACCATTCTGTCAACTCTCTTGAATAGGGATCTGTACTCAACACAAGGCCAGGGGACTGTCCCCGCTATGTATTTCGGCTCAGCCTTGCCAGGATATGCTGCATACATACCGATGCGCAACGAAAAAGCGTTCTTCTCTTGTGTTTGATGAGATAAAAATGTCTGTGCATTTCCAGGTCATCAACGTCAAGTTCCACAAGCTGTTTACTGCTGATGTAATCATTTACTGCGAGCCTGGATGTGATTCCAACCCCAAGTCCAGACAGAACACACCTCACCATTGCTTCTGTGGATTGCACCAGGACCTTCACCGGCAGTGAACAGGCATCCATGTTGTGTTTATGCAGGGCCGCTTCCAGGGCCTGCCTGGTACCGGATCCCTTCTCCCGCATCACCCACGGCAGTTGCAGCAGATCCTGGGCTGATAAACCCCGGTTGATTTGCGAGGCTGTATAGGGGTCAGCCACCACCAGGAGGTTATCTTTGAACAAGAGATGATTATCTAGATCAGAATTATCTGCATAACCCCCCACAAGTCCGAAATCAAGCTTGCCCTCAAGTACATCCTGGCTGATCTGAATGGAGTCGGAGATGCGCAGGTCCACGCATACATCATGATAATCCTGCTTGAATGCAGCCAGTACAGCCGGCAAAAGGTAATTGGAAGGTATGGTGCTGCCGCCGATGATCACCCGGCCGGAAAC
This sequence comes from Desulfonatronospira sp., assembly GCA_003563255.1. Taxonomy (GTDB): domain Bacteria; phylum Desulfobacterota; class Desulfovibrionia; order Desulfovibrionales; family Desulfonatronovibrionaceae; genus Desulfonatronospira. The sequence goes on from PWSL01000197.1 coordinate 5,202, forward strand.
CTGGTTGGTCAGCTCCTGTATGCTGGATTTGGTCTGCTCAAAAATCCTGAAGGCATCATTGACGCCCTGATAAAGTATTGTGCCGGCTTGAGTCGGAATAACTTTTCTTCCAATGCGATCGAATAAGGATACTCGCAGTTCCTGTTCCAGGCTGATTATATGTGTACTTATGGTTGGCTGTGAAAGAAACAGATCTTTGGCAGCCAGTGAAAAGCTTTGAAGCTCATACACCCTGGCGAATGCCTGGATTTTTCTGAATTCCATGATTGATAACTTATTATTTATATATTCAATTGAAACTATTATAATACTCAATACATATATACGCAAAAAAAGGGTCTGTTGCAGACCCTCTTGCTTACTGTAACAGTTCAGCCCTTTTTTAATGCAAACAGCTGAACTGGAAAAAAGTATCTGTTTAGGCGCTTTTTAGAAAGCAGGGGAAAAGAGCCCAATTGGGGACAGGCACTTTTGCCGGTTGACAATTTGCCATTGCTCCAAAAATTCGGCGGCAAAAGAGCCAGTCCCCGTGCCACATGCAAAGCGCTAAACAGATACTGATTATTTAACTTTTCCGGCTGGTATCAGGTTCTTCCGGCTCTGTTCCTTCGTGATCCGGGCCTGAGGTATCAACGTCTTTTTCCTTGTCTTGAGCAGATTTTTCCAGAGTTTCTTCCTGCTGATCCTGCACAGGCCCATGCAGTGCTTCGGTCTGATCTGCGGACTTTTGGTCCATTCCAGCTGCAGCGGCGGTCCCAGCCGCAGAACCTGCAACAGGGGCACTCACAGTCATGGAATCAGGCTTGCCGGCAACCTTGGGAGCTGTGGACTTTTCAGAGGTAACAAAGGAAAATTCTATCAGGGCCAGGGGTGCATTGTCTCCAACCCGGGGTCTGGCGTACTTGACCACTCGGGTATATCCGCCATTTTTCCGCTCGAACCTGGGAGCTATATCGTCAAAAAGCCTTTTAACCAGCTTGTGATTTTCCAGCACCTTATAGGCCTCTCTCTTGGCGCTTAAATCACCGCGGAGCGCTAGAGTAACAAGGCGGTCAGCGACTTTGGATAGCTCCTTGGCCTTGGGCAGAGTAGTTTTTATTTTTTCGTGGGTCACCAGCGATTTTGCCATATTCCTGAACATGGCCTTGCGGTGTTCCCAATTTCTGCTCAGGGATCTTCCAGATTTTCTATGCCTCATCGTAATCTTTCCTTTTCAGCCATTCCTGGTACTTTTGCTCAAAATTATCAATTTGAGTGTTAAAATCGTATCCCATCTGCTCGATAACCCTTCGGATATCCTCAAGGGACTTTCTGCCGAAATTTTTAGTCCTTAAAAGCTCGTGTTCTGACTGCTGAATCAGCTCCCCCACCAGGCGGATTCCGGCATTCCGAAGACAGTTTCCTGCCCTGACAGGCAGCTCCAGTTCCTCGATGGTCTTGAAAAGCTGGGGATCAAGCCTATCATCTGAGTTGGTGTCAATAATATTAACGTCTGTATGACTTTCGTCAAAGTTGATGAAAACCGACAACTGATCCTTAAGAATCTTGGCACTGTATGCAAGTGCATCTTCAGGAAGCACTGAACCATCGGTGCTGATCTCCATAACCAGTTTGTCATAATTGGTCATCTGCCCCACCCTGGCCTGTTCTACGGTATAGGAGACCTTGCGGATGGGGGAATAGCTGGCGTCCATTGCAATAAGGCCGATCTCTTCATCGAGGTCTTCGTGCATTTCTGATGGTATGTAGCCTTTGCCCATGCGGACATCGAGCTGTATAACC
>PWSL01000281.1 GCA_003563255.1 Desulfonatronospira sp.
CTGGGCAGGCAAAGTACGCAAAGTTTAAGAGGCGAAGCAGAGGTATTGTCCAAAACCGGGACACGGTTTTGGACAAGGCTGCCTTTTCATTTGTCACGAGAAACGAGTGACAAATGAAAAATAATTATCCTGTCTTCCTTGGCGACCTTTGCGCCTTTGCGTGAGACAATGTTTTTGGGTTGCGGGCAAAGCCCGTGTTAGGATTGCATCCTTTTTGAGAGTTGCAAACTGCGCAGGTTTGCTGTAAACTTTTTTTTTATGCATAATTTACTTATTCCCAACGCAAAGCCCCTTTATGACGCCGCCCGGAGTTGGGGAGCCGATCTGGTAGCTGTGGCGGACACCTCCCGTCTGGCAGGAATCGAAACTGATCCCCCGGATCTACTGCAGGATTTCCCCCGGGCAGTTTCCATGGCCGTACATCTGGCAGACGGCATCATGGACCCCATCACCAGCAGGCCCACCCCGCTGTATGCCAGGCATTACCAGAACGTCAACGCCCTTCTGGATCATATTGCCATCCGCATATCAGGCCTGTTGCAGTCCTGGGGGGGAAAGGCCCTGCCTGTACCGGCCAGCCATATTCTGTGTGAAGAGCGCTTTGTAGCTGCCATATCGCACAAGGCCGTGGCCATTCAGGCAGGGCTCGGCTGGCAGGGCAAGCCTACGATTTTGGTTACTCCTCAGTTCGGGCCCAGGGTGCGCCTGACAACCGTGCTCACAGACCTGGCCCTGCCTGCGGATAAGCCCATCAAGAATAAATGCGCCAAGTGCACCCACTGTGTGGAGGCCTGTCCTGCCGGGGCGATTAAAAATGCCTCCACGGCTTTGCACTATGCCTCGCGTTCAGAGGCCCTTGATCTGGATGCATGCGTTGGACAGCTCCGCAGCAATGAGCAGGAAAAGCACATCCCTCCATATCTCTGCGGTGTCTGTGTCTCGGCCTGTCCATGGGGCCAACCCAAAGGCGCTGAAAAGCGTCCGCGGTGAGCCTCTCTATGCGTTTCATTAACACTACAGCGAAACTTATAAAACTTTTCAACCTGTCTAAATCGGGGACAGGCACCCCCAAACCTTTTTCTGAAGGATGTTTGACGGCATTATAAAAATAAGTGCGGGGAGAGCCAGTCCCCGGAGGTGAATAAATAAGTTTCGCTGTAGTGTTAATTTGCCTGAGTAACTCGACCGCCCGTAATTTTAAATAAGTAACCGGTTTAACACTACAGCGACACTTTATTTCAGCTGGAGTGGATGCTGCTGACCACTTTGGAAACGCAAACCCTGGAGCAGGCTTGTGAACGGTTGGACCGGTACGCCAAACGCTGGGGGGTGGAAGTCTACCGTCGCACTCTCAAAAGTGGTTGCCGCATTGAGGATCGTCAGTTGGAAACGACCGACAGCCTCGAAGCCTGCCTGGCCATGGACATGGTAGTGGCGTGGCAAATTTTCCACCTTACCAGGCTTGCTCGCGAAATACCCAATGCTCCATGCACAGTCTACTTTGAAGATGCAGAGTGGAAGACTTTGTATATCCTGGCCACCAATTCGGTGGATTTTCCTAAGCAAGAACCGACACTACGTGAAGCTGTTCGCATGATGGGTTCACAGGGCGGTCACCCTGGTCGAAAAAGCGACGGTGAGCCTGGAACCACCACCCTCTGGCGGGCTTTTGTGCTTCTCCATGGCGGCCTCATTGTTTATCGGGCTCTGATGCCAAATATGAAGCGTGGTCCTTAAACATGGTGTCATGTGTGGGCAACTGTCAGATTTGCATGTGGCATAGGGGGCTGGCTCTCCCCGCACTTATTTTTAAACCTGTCAATCATCCTTCAGAAAAAGGTTTGGGGGTGCCTGTCCCCTGCTTTCCTTATAAAGGGCTAAACTGTTACCTTAAGTAACTGTTCAGCGCTTCTTGATGCGATTTCTGGTATCTATTTAGCGCTCTGACTAAACTGTTACATATATCTTAACAATAGCAACGATATTATGAGTTATTATATTTTACCTGTATTTTTTGTGATCATGCTGGGGTATGTATTCAAGAACTGTTTTTTTAAGGAAAACTATTATTGGAGTGCTATACAAACAAGTACTTATTATATTTTTTTGCCAGCCTTATTGTTTGAAAATATTTCTCAAATACAGACCATGCATTATAGCTCATTGCTGATGATGTCAGCATTATTAATATCAGTACTTATTATATCTATTTTTTTGTTTGCAATTAAGCCGTATATAAATACAAATGGCCATGGCTTTTCATCTGCTTTTCAAGGTAGCTTAAGGCAAAATGTATACATAGGTATGATGGGTGCCTCAACAATGTTGGGCGATGAGGGCCTGGTGCTGTCGTCAATAGCAATGCTTGGTCTGGTTCCGCTTCTCAACTTTTTAAGTGTGCCTACTGTTATTCTCTACTCAAATACTGAATTATCTAAAACAAGATCGATTTATCTGGCAATATTAAAAAATCCCTTGATTGTCGCTAGTGTGGCGGGGCTCTTTATAAGCCAACATCCGGTCGTTTTACCAGATATATTTTTACAAATTTTCAGCATTCTAGGTCAAGCAGCTTTACCTTTAGGGTTATTGGCTGTGGGAGCAAGTTTGCAGTTGAGAAGTATTAATCTTGAGCAATTTAAACTTATTGTATTAAGCTCTATTATAAAGCTTCTTGTCTATCCTTTCTTGACTGCAATGATATGCTATATTTTGGGTGTATCAGGCTCTGAACTCATGGTTGCTATACTTTTTGCCAGCTTACCTACTGCTGCAGGTTCGTTTATTTTGGCTAAGGAATTGGGAGGAGACCATTTAGCTATGTCATCTATCATAACATTTCAAACCATTTTTTCCTTTATTACCATCCCTTTTATGTTAGCGATTTTAACATAACCAACTAAGGCGGGCTTTGCCCGCAACCCAGATAAGAAAAAAGTTTTTTTTCTTTTCTTGTTCCCAGGCTCCAGCCTGGGAACAAGAGGTAACCAGGAACGAAGAACCAGGAACCACGAACCGATTATAACGACCAACATGTTTGTTTGCAATTTTTGCTAAGCGCCTGACTCTCAAGCTTTAACTCTCAAGATGACAGGCTTTCAGGAATACGTCACTGAACAGATCCCTGACTTTTAACTTAAGTCTGGCTTCATCTTTTTTTCAATTTCCTCCCTGCAGAGTTCAAACTGCCTTTCCAACTCAGGAAGGTAATCCTTCATCTGTTCAAGTACGCCGGAATGACCGGCTTCTTCCATTGCCAGAGCAATCTCAGCCATAGCCAGACATCCGGTATTGGCTGAATTGCCCTTGATTGAATGGGCCTGTCTGGTTGCTGCCTCAATGTGGCCCTGTTTAATCAAGTCTTTAAGAGATCTGATGTTTTCGGGCAAGGATTCCATGTAAATATTTAGAATTTCCTCAGCCAACTCCCTGTCATCCCCCATTCTCAGCAGGAAAGTATCTTTGTCGAACACTGGCTTTGAGCAGACAAAGCCACTCGGGGTCTCCCGTTTTCCATTTTTTGCTTCTGACTGCAGAGTTCTGTCTTTCTCTTCCAGATTTCTCATATATGACTTCTGATATCCGACTTCCCTCTGACTTCTGTCCGCCTTCAGCCACCTGGACAGAAGCCGGCCCATTTCATCCGGATTGACAGGTTTGGTCACGTAGTCATCCATGCCGGCTTCAAGACACCGCTCCAGGTCCTGCTGCATGGCACCGGCGGTCATGGCGATAATGGGAATATTATTGTCGGAAGTCCGCCCTCCGACGTCCGACTGCCGATCTCCGATCTCCGACGTCCGCCCTCCGACTTCCGACCTCCGACCTCCGATCTCCGACCTCCGACTTCCGATCTCCGACCCCCGACCCCTGCTCCATTCCCCCTGCTCCATGCTTCTTATCCGCCGCGTCGCCTCCAGCCCGTCCATCTCCGGCATCATGACGTCCATAAGTACCAGGTCATAAGACATGTTCTGCAGGGCGTGAATGGCTTCATAACCATTGTTGGCGATATCGGCTGTCAGGCCCAGCTTTTTTAGGATACCCAGAGCTACTTTCTGATTTACAACCGTATCCTCCACCACAAGAACATGGCCTGAAAGGGGGGTATGACTGTCCTTGCGCTCGGCATTGTCCGGCAAAGTTACTTCATCCGCCGAGTGAAAAGACTTTTCTAATATCGCTGTAAACCAGAACTCAGAACCCTGCCCCTCCTTGCTGATGGCACCGATTTCGCCGCCCATCATCCGGGCCAGATTCCTGGAAATGGCCAGCCCAAGCCCTGTGCCCCCATACTTGCGGGTCGAAGAGGGATCCACCTGAGAAAATTTTTCAAAAAGATAATCTAATTTACCCTCGGGAATGCCGATACCTGTGTCACGTACAGCAAAATGAACCTTGACATCATTTTGGCCAGTTGAAACTAGAGATGTATGGACCTCGATCCTGCCTGCATCAGTAAACTTTATGGCGTTGTTTATGAGGTTGACCAGTATCTGGCGAAGCCTCCCAGGATCTCCTCGCAGCCTTTCAGGAACGCTCTCATCAGTGATATTGTGCAATTTCAGTCCTTTCTCACAGGCCGAATGCTGCATCAGGGACAAAACCTCATGGATCTGTTTGTGCAGACTGAAGTCAACATTCTTCAACTCCAGCCTCCCGGCTTCAATTTTTGAAAAATCCAGAATATCGTTGATTAAATCAAGCAGAGCCTCCCCGCTGGACTGAATAGTTTCGGCATGACGGCGCTGCTCCTGGGTCATGTCGGTATCCAGGAGCAGGTTGGTCATTCCTATGACCCCGTTCAGTGGTGTACGGATCTCATGGCTCATATTGGCCAGGAAATCGCTTTTGGCCTGACTGGCGGCCTCGGCCTGCATGGCCAGATCATTGGCCTTCATGGTCAGTGCTTTGAGCTTTTTGTTGGTTTCTAATAATTTTTCCTCAGCCAGCTTTCTTTCGGTAATATCGGTATGAGTGCCGATCATGCGGGTGGCTCGACCGTCTTCATCTCTTGCAACGGCCTTACCCCGGCCCAATATCCATCGCCAGTTATTGTTTCTGGTTCTCATGCGGAATTCTGTCTCAAAGAATTCCCTTCGATTTTCCAGGCACTCTTTAATAGGAACAAGTGTGGTCTCCTTGTCATCCGGGTGGACATGGTCCAGCCAGGATTGGAAGCCTGGAAGGAATTCCTGGGCTGAATAGCCGAGCATATTGGTGTATCCAGGGCTGAAATAGGCATCGCCGGTGGTAACGTCCCAATCCCATATCCCGTCATGTGTCGCATCCATGGCCTGCTTGAATCTTTCCTCACTTTTTTCCAAAGCCTCTTCAGCCGTTTTTCGCCTGGTAATGTCCACAGCAAATTCAAACCTGGCATCCCGTCCATCCGGCCATTTGATCATCCTGTCTGTAATAAGCAGATGCTTTTCCAAAACGGGGTTGTAGTGCTCCCATTGATAAGGCATACCTTCATTGTTCAGGATAATATCATTGGTGCAGAATTCACAGGGGGCCTCCTTGTTATGAAGCACCTGGTAACAGATTTTACCCACAAGGTCTTGTTGAAACTGATCTTTCATGAACTGATTAGCGAAAAGGATTTCATAGGTATAAGGATCAAGGACATAGATCAACTCGTCAATACTGTTGAATATGGATAAAAGCTGAGAACGCTCAAAACGCAGGGCGTCTTCGGTGTCTTTTAGATGGATGGCCGCCTCCACCCTGGCCAGCAGCTCTTCTTTACTGATTGATTTGACCATATAACCCTGAGCACCGGCCTTGAGTCCTCTGGCCTGTTCCAGGGAACTTGTTTTCGTCCCTGACAGAAATAAGACCTGACACCCCATGGTATCAGGATTGTTCTTTATCTGACTGCAAATATCCAACCCGTTGTGGTCAGGCAGATTTACATCCAGCAGAACAACATCAACCATCTCCCTGCGTATCAACTCCAGACCGGCTCGTCCTGTATGGGCTGTTAATACCAGGTGCCCGGCAGACTTCAGTATACGTTCAACAATCATGACGAAATCGGGATCATCGTCAATGATCAAAACACGGCCCGAAGGCTTCTGGCGGGATAATACCGGCTGGGCAGATGTAGATTGAGACATGATAGACTCCTGGGAAACAAAAAATTGAGAGTTGGAAATGATGTGCGATATTTTTTTAGCTTGACGCGACTGCAAAATGTCGGGGCACGAACGATTTATCAATAAACCGAACCATAACTCATTAAAAAAAGTGCGCGACTGTCCCCAATCGAGTTTTCAGAAAAGGGTAATGCCCGTTCGAAAAAGGGGCAAAAAAACAGGTTGTACTTTTGAGGCCGGAGTCATATAAAGCAGGTCTGTTGTGAAGGATTCTGGTGGTGGGCGGTCGGAGATTTGAACTCCGGACTTCCACCGTGTGAAGATGGCACTCTCACCGCTGAGTTAACCGCCCCAAGCTCACTTATATACTGAAAGCCCCCAAAGGGCAATATTTTTTTACACTACAGCGAAAGAAATTTTTTGACCTCCGGGGACTGGCCCTCCCAGCACCCTCTTCGCTGAGTTCTTGTATTTTATAACCCCAGTTAAACCCTGCTTTGCAGGAAATCCTTCGGATTTGTTTAACCGGGCAGGCCCAGTTAAACCCTGCTTTGCAGGAAATCCTTCGGATTTGTTTAACCGGGCAGGCCCAGTGAAACCCTGCTTTGCAGGAAATCCCTCGGATTTGTTTAACCGGGCAGGCCCAGTTAAACCCTGCTTTGCAGGAAATCCTTCGGATTTGTTTAACCGGGCAGGCAGGGTTTCAGAGGTAAGTCACCAGGCTTTTTCCGCGACCTTGCACGGAAAAAGAGGCCCCTTCGGGGCATCATTCGGTTAACCCTTGCAGGACGCGTTGAGCACGGGGACTGGCTCTCCCGGCACTTATTTTTCTAATCTGTTTCTTGTTCAATAAAAAAATTAGTGCCGGGGTGCCTGTCCCC
>PWSL01000271.1 GCA_003563255.1 Desulfonatronospira sp.
AGAAAAGGTGGAACCGCTGTGGCCGGGATACTCAACGCCAGGCCGGTTTCACCGCAGACCCAGAATCCCCACGAGCAAAAGGCCCTGAACGTGGTGCACGAAATGGCCATAGCCTCCGGGCTGACCAGGATGCCGGGGCTGTACGTGATGGACGGTGAAGACTCCATAAACGCCTTTGCAGCAGGCTGGCACGAGGATGACGCTGTTATCGGACTTACATCCGGGGCCCTGGAGCATTTGAGCCGTTCAGAGCTGCAGGCGGTTGTGGGCCATGAGATAAGCCATATCCAGAACGGGGACATGTACCTGAATATAAAGCTCATGGGAATCGTTTTCGGCCTGCTTATCCTGACCTACATGGGAAGCTTCGTTATTCGAAACGCTCTCTATGGTTCCATGATCTCCGGCAGCAGGTCCAGAACTGATCCCAGGGTTCTGATAGTTGTTATTATCATTGGGGCCGGGCTTATTATGGCTGGACTGGTGGGCATGTTCCTGGGGAATATTATCAAGGCCGCCATATCCAGGCAGAGAGAATACCTGGCTGATGCCTCTGCAGTACAGTTTACCCGCATGCCTCAGGCCATGGAAGGGGCATTGAAAAAAATCCGGGATATATCCATGACTGAAAACAAAAACCATCTGAACAACCCCAATGCAGAGCAGGCCAGCCATATGTTTTTTACTGAGGCTGTGAGCAAGTTTGAAAGCCTGTTCGCCACCCATCCCCCCATAGAGGACAGGATCAGGCGGATCAATCCCGACTATGACCGGTCTTGAACAGTGACGTCTTCAACCTGACAAGCCTGAAAACGATGCCTGAGGATAAATATGCCCCATAAGGGTGATGCAGACAAAGACTTTGATGTTATCATTGTGGGTTGCGGGCCGGCAGGGTTGTTTGCAGCCTATTACCTGGGTGAGAACACCGGTCTGAAGGTCCTGGTCGTTGAAAAAGGCAAGTCCTCCCGGAAAAGACTGTGTCCCATCAATGGCGAGCAGGAGTGTATGCGCTGCAGGCCTTGCAATATCATGTCCGGAGTTGGTGGTGCCGGGCTTTTCTCCGACGGCAAGCTCAACTATATCCACAAGCTGGGCAAGACGGATCTGACCCAGTTCATGCCGGTGGCTGATGCCAAGAAACTTATCCGGGACACTGAAGAGATCTACAATCTCTTCAACATGGACGGGCAGGTGTATCCCACCAGCATGGAAAAAGCCAGAAATATCCGCAAGGATGCACTGAAAAACGGCGTAGATCTCTTGCTCATCCGGCAGAAGCACCTTGGAAGCGACAAGTTGCCGGGGCATATTTCAAACATGGCCGAATATGTCAAAAGCAGGGGGGTGGAGATACACACCTCGGAAGAGGTCAGAGATGTGCTGGTTGAAAATGGACAAGTGCAGGGAGTGGTTACCAGCCGGCGGGAATACAAAGCTTCCAGTGTCATCCTGGCCCCGGGACGGGTGGGTGCAGAATGGGTGAGCAATCTGGCCCGGCGGCACGGGCTGAATGTCTCCCAGCGTGGCATTGAAGTGGGAGTGCGGGTAGAGGTCAACCGGGATGTCATGCAGGATCTTTGCGATGTGATTTACGACCCCACCTTTTTCATCAGAACCAACACTTACGACGACCAGGTGCGCACCTTCTGTACCAATCATGGCGGATTCGTGGCCCTGGAAAACTACCAGGACTTTGTCTGTGTCAACGGGCATGCCTACATGGACAAAAAGTCCGACAACACAAACTTCGCCTTTCTTTCCAAGGTGGTCCTGGAAGACCCTGTAACCAGCAATCAGGCCTACGGAGAATCCATCGGCCGCCTGGCCACGATCATAGGTGGAGGCAGGCCTGTCCTGCAGCGTTACGGAGATCTCAAGCGGGGGCGGCGTTCCACCTGGAACCGGATCAGCAACAGCTTTGTGGAGCCCACCATGAAAAACGTCACCTGCGGCGACATAGCCATGGCTCTTCCGGAGCGCATCGTGCGTAATATCGTGGAAGGCCTTGAAAAGCTGAACAGGGTGGTACCCGGAGTCTCAAATGAAGGCACCCTGCTCTATGCCCCGGAGATCAAGTTTTTCGCCACCCAGGTGCATACCAGCAATGTGCTGGAGACCTGCATTCAGGGGCTTTTTGTGGCCGGGGACGGTCCCGGAGTCGCCGGCAACATAGTTTCTGCATCAGCTACAGGACTGATCCCGGCCAGAGAGATTGCCAGGAGGCATGAAACCCGGGCGGATGGAAGCTGACCACCTGCCCGGGGATTATCCGGTCCTGGTCTTTGCAGCCTGATCAGTCCATCTGTACGATTTCCCAGGTTCCGTCGGGCTGCCTGCAGGCGGTGCCGTATATGGTTTCTTCTTCCCCGCCTATTTCGGCTTCAGTGGTGAACTCTCTGCAATATCGTCCCTCATCGCTTTTATAGGTTTCCCTGGGAGTGACTTCGTGGGATATTTCAGTATTGGGGTTTTCCCACTGAGATGTTTCACCGTCAGGATTGGTTTCCAAAGCCTGACCCATTTTCTGCTGATCCATCTCATCCATGCGGTCCAGGTAACTCCCTACATATCCGCCCAGGGCCGCGCCTGCCAGGGTGCCGCCGATGATTGCAGCGGTCTGGCCGGTACCGCTGCCTATCTGGGAGCCGATTACTCCTCCGCCTATGCCTCCCAGGCCGGCTCCGCCCACGGTGTGCTTATGTCCGCCGCAGCCTGCGAGCATGGCCAGAGCTGCCAGCATGGCTGTAATGTAAATAATTGCACGCATATCTTCCCTCCAGAATATTTATTTGTATGGTTTGATTTATGCATTGACCGTACCATTAAAATGTTAATACATCGTCAGGCCATGTAAACACGTGTCTGTCAAAAAGCAGGGCTGGGATTAACCTGGGGAAAAGCGTTGCATGGTAACCATTCAGGGGGTTCTCGGTTGTGGCTGATGGCACAAGGACAGGGGACTGTCCCCCGCTAAGTAATGATTATGCAGCTTCACAAAATTTCGCGTCTGTACTATATGTATTTGTGCAGGAAAAGTGTCGCGGGGACTGTCCCCCTGGCCGTTTTTTTGGGAAAGCAGGGGACAGGCACCCCCGCACTTATTTTTCAGTAATGATCTTTACATCAGCTAAAATAAGTACGGGGAGAGCCAGTCCCCATGCCACATGCAAAGCGCTGAACAGATACACATGTGTCATTCTGGCCGGGTATCTGTCAGCGATTTTAAGGAAAAAGCAGGGGACAGGCATTACCCGCACTTATTTTGCCTACAGAAGACTGACGGATTTTAAAATTAAGTGCGGGGTGCCTGTCCCCGGTGGCCGAGGCAATAATTAACACAGAGTGTCGCTGGAGTAATAAGGAGGTTATTGATATGCATGTTAAGGAGGCTTTGGAGAAAAGACGGAGCATCAGGAAGTTTAAAGACGACCCCGTCTCAAAAGATGAAATCATGCAGCTTCTGGAGGCGGCCAGGCTGGCTCCTTCAGCCATGAACGCCCAGCCCTGGAGATTCAAGATCGTAGACGGCAGGGAAGACATCCAGTGGCTGTCGGGTTCCCCAACCCGGGGCCAGAAATGGGTGGCCGGAGCAGGTGCGGTCATCATCTGCTGCGCAGACATCACCCGGTTTCTGGAGGATGCCAGGGCAGCGGTGCGTTTTCTGCGCGACAGCGCGGTTCTGCCCCCGGAAATGCAGGCCGGAGTGGAAGACTACGTGGAAAAGGCTCAAAACGCCCCCACCGAGGTGCTGCGCGGGGCAGTGGGCATGAACTGCTCCATCGCCCTGACCAATATCATGCTCCGGGCCACAGAGATGGATCTGGGCACCTGCTGGATCGGCATGTACGATGAAGAGGCCCTGCGCCAGCGCTTCAATCTGCCGCAGCAGGCTGCAGTCATCGCCCTTCTGGCAGTGGGCCGGCCGGCCGAATCACCCGAACCCAGACCCAGAAAAGCCATGGAGGAAATCATCCTGGACTGATCATGAACAAGGCTTAATTCATAACGCTTTGTTATTTGCATCTATTCACCATATTCTACCTAAAATATTTACCGGTAACGTAAAGAAAAGAATGTCTCACGCCCGGACCTGCCGGCCCTAGAGGCGCAGAGCTCGCTGAGAGATAAGCAGGAGAAAAATATAATATTCATATCCACCGAGCCGGTGTATATAAATAACAAGCTCCCCCGCAGGGGGCGAGAGCCTTTTTCATTGCCCCGGCTCAGGGCAATGAAAAATCCTTCTTATCTCTGCGTCCTCTGTGCCTCTAGCGAAGCGGGCGAGAGGTAAAAATATTTCAGGCTTGGCGTACACTTGAGCTGAAAGAGCCAAAAAGATTTGTTGAATAGTTACTGTTATTTTCGAATATTACAGGTTCCGGGATTCGGTGCAATCCCGGAACTTTTCCAGTGGATTCAGGGTTTAAAAATATATTGCTGTGCACATGTTTTTTACAATCAGCTACATCATTGACACCTTGGTGCTCTGGTGATTATATGGAAGAAAACATGCTCACCTGGAGGTAAAAATGAGCCGCTTAACCATTACCCTTGATGACGAGTTGCACCGCGCTCTAAAGGAAACATCGGCCAGGCAGGGACGCAGCATAAACAAGATAATTGAAGAAAGCCTGCATATGCGCGGTATAAAGTCCATGGATGATGCCCGGCAACTGGTGGCACGCGCCCGCTCGCAGGCAAACTGCAGTGAAGAAGAGGCAATGGCCCTGAGTACGGAAGAAACCCGTGCCTTTAGAAATTAATGAACAGACGGGTCTTTGTCGTTGATACCAACGTCCTGGTTGCCGGGGTCATTACTTCCAGACCTGATGCACCTACCGCCAGGCTTGTGGATGCCATGCTGGAGGGACGAATAATTTATCTGCTGTCCCCTGAACTTCTACGGGAGTATGAACAGGTACTTTTGCGCCCTGCAATAGCACGACTGCATGGCTTAAGCAGCCCTGGTATTGAAACAATACTGACTGAAATCACCGCCAACGCAATCTGGCGTGAACCTCTTGCGGATACGAAGCACTCGGCCCCGGATGCCAAGGATTCTCATATTTGGGCTCTCCTGGCCAACGAAGCTCAAGCCATTCTTATTACCGGCGACAAGCCACTCATTGACAACCCTCGGCCAGGGAGTTCCGTTATTACCCCAGCCACCTGGGTGGATCATTTTGACTAACTTCCCTGATCCCGCTTAAAAGCCATTGAGGAACTGACAACAGGCATCTACCATTCAATTGCAATGCAGTTATTCAGAAAAGCTTGCTTTACATCATCCTGGACTGAGGTTTTTGACCATTTTGTAATCATCCATAACAAAGCCGCCGCCTATGTCCTGCACCACGGTCTCGGCGGCGGTAAACCCTTCCTGCCGGTAGAAGGCGATTGCTGCGTGGTTGTGCCTGTTCACGGTAAGCCATAAATCCTTGATCCCCATATCCCGGCACAGCATCTCGGCAAATTCCAGAGTCTTTCTGCCCAGCCCGCAACGCCTTTTATCCTTTAGCACATATATTTTGCTCAGCTTGGCCGATGCCTTTTCAGGATCGGGCTCCAGGGCCAGGTAGCCGGAGTCCTCATCAGCCCTTACGACAAGGTAGTAAACCACCCCGCTTTGCAGCTGGTCATTTATAGCCCCGGGACTCTGAAAATTTTTGAGCATGTACTCCACCTGCTCTGGGCCGATAATGGGCGTGTAATGATCCTGCCATATTTCCCTGGCCAACCTGGAAGTCCTATTTATCTGTGCGTGGTTCTGTACCTTTTCGAATTTCTCAGCCATCATACAACCTCTCACTTATTACGTGCAACCATTCACCTGCTTAACCCTGGCAATCCATACGTCGAGTTGCATATGCACAACTGCATTGTGGTTTTAAACCCTAAAAACCTTTCCGTCCAACCAGGCAGTCATAATTATGCCAAAAGCCTGCCGCCTGCAACCAGTCTTCAATAAAAACCTGCCGGGCTTACGCCGCACACAAACGGATTTTTTACAAAAAAGTACTATAGACATGGCAGCGCCCAGACCCTGTCTTCCTGCTCCTTGAGCGGCTCTTTCACTCAGCCAAGCCCCTGTATTTGCTGACTTTAATATACTTACAGCCATAAAAGCCTTTCTGCCAGACCTTTCTACGCGCGTTTTCACTGTACTTTGACTGCAATTTTTATACATCATGGTCAGCTGATAAATAACCATGTTTCCGCCAGTTTACAATTTTGTACAGCAATCTTGTCACCCCTTTTTCCTTTAAACAAAAAAATCCCGCATATACAAGCAGTTATCCAAAACGGCACTCATATTGCTTTTATCTGATAACATCAGTTCTTTCTTTTATTTTTATATACAAAATTATCAACCAAGGGAGGAGGTATATGCACACCCCGGGCCGTACAGGCAAAAAGATGAACTGATTCAAACATCACCAGGTAGCAGCAACGCATGCCCAGATTGAGTTCAGGGCAGGACTCAATCAATTTTACAAATTTGTTTTAGGAATTTACTGCCCAGCAATCAAAGGAGGATTAGCAAGTGGAAGGTCTATTGGAACTCAGTTATGCCCTGGATACATTTTATTTTCTGCTGTCAGGGCTTTTGGTAATGTGGATGGCCGCAGGCTTCACCATGCTGGAATCCGGCCTGGTCCGCTCCAAGAATACCGTTGAGATACTGACCAAGAATGTGGCCCTGTATTCCATTGCCTGCATAATGTACATGCTGGTGGGCTACAATATCATGTACGGGGACGGTGGTTCAATAATACCTGGAATCAGCTTCCTGGTGAGCGGGGACAACACAGTGGCCCAGGTCGTTGCCGGCGGAGAAGATGCCCCTTATTATTCGAACATCTCAGACTTTTTCTTTCAGGTGGTCTTCGTGGCCACGGCCATGTCCATCATTTCCGGTGCAGTGGCCGAAC
>PWSL01000078.1 GCA_003563255.1 Desulfonatronospira sp.
GAGGTATATATTTTTTCCTTGCGGGAATAAGACCCCAGTGAAACCCTGCTCCGCAGGAACGCTTTCAGCGTTGTTTCACGGGGCAGGACCCGCAAGGAAAAGGTATCAGCCCTTCGGGCGGAAATACGACGATTTTATCTTATTGGGTGCATCGGTGTCAATAGGTGGACAGTAAGAGTATTTGGGTCCACGAATCTTCACTAATCTTCTCTAATGAACCGGCCCGGGGACAGTCCCCGCGACACCTTTTATGCATCAATACAAAAATTACAGACGCGAAGTTTTGTGAGCCTACACAGTTAGGGACAGTCCCCAGGCCTGGTGCCATTAGTGATCGCCGAGTACCCTCTGAATGATTACGATTTCGTTTTACACCCTTTGAGCCCTTGACGTCTTGAATTTTCCAATGCAAACACAATCTGAGCAGGAATTTTTCCATAAGGTTAACTCTTAGTGGCTACACTCAACGAGGTTAATTTTGAACATGACCGATGAAGCCCTTTTAGGCCTGCTTCGCAATACAGACCGATCCATCAAGGCGGTTTCAGAGATCGCCCCCGGCTTTGCCCAGATCCCGCAGCAGGACCTGACAAGGCTCATGCTGAAGCTCATAGATGAAGGTGAGGATAAAGCCCTGGGCATTTTTCTGAATGTCATCGCTTATCAGAGGATGAGTTTTGATACCCGGGTCCTGTGTCAATCATTGAAGGTTGTTGATAAAACTGATGATTTTATCTACCCTTTTCGAGAACAGGACGAGAAGGCAATTGAACCTTTGCTTGAACTGGCTCAGGCCAAGGATATTTCAGGTCAGAGAAATGTTCTGGCAGCTCTTCTGGCGGTTGAGTTCAGCGTCAAGTACGGCGCTATGGGCCGGGAGGTGAAGAAGGTCCTGACAAAAATGACCAACAGCCTTATTATGCCGGAGGCGATGCTGCTCATCCGGTCCGCACTGGCCTTTCTTGAGGACGAGGAAAGCCGGAATGTTTTTATGCCTGCATTCCTGGAAAAAGATATCCATGAAGAACTCCCGGAATCCAAAGGTCCCAGCTATATAGGACAATCGCATACAGTCCGTAGGCCAGTGCCCAAAATCAGCAGAAATGCACCTTGTCATTGCGGAAGCGGCAAAAAGCACAAGAAATGCTGTCTGGAAAAGGATCAGGAATTATTCCATGATGCTTCTCCTTATGCCGGGCTGACCATGTCTCAGGTCATGTCCTCCCCGGACCTGGTGGATGATACCCTGGTTATAGACAATATGCGGGCCTACCAACTGAAAAAACTGAACCATCAGAAACTGAAAAACAAACAACTGTTGGCTGCATACCAAAAGGCCAGTGCCTTCGGGCTGTACGAAACCGGTTACAGGATGCTTTTGGAGTTGAAGGGCAGGCCGGAGCAGGAAGACTTGGCCGTTTTGCACCTGCATGACCTCCTGCATGCCGCCCTGGATGACGGCGATCTTGAGTTGTCAAAAATAATCGAAGGTCAGATCCCGCAAGATGAGCTTGAAGATGAAGAGGGCAAAAAATTTCACATGTTTCTCCTGGAAAATAAAGATCTGTTCATGACCATGGAAAAGCACTGTCAAGGTTGCCTTACCAACCAGGATGATTTTCTAAGATTTAATCCGGTGGACATGGCTTATTGTTTTGAAAAGCTGTTTCCAGCACTGACCATAATCTTTACCCGATCGGCGATCATTGAACACAGAACGTCACCCCTTGATAACAGGTTTTTACTGGATATTCTGCGTAATGCCAGAACAGACCTGGATCTTGAGCCTCTGGACGACCCCATTGAAAACTACCATGAATGGTCCATGGATAAGCTCGAACAGGGTTTTGATCTTGAGGCAAAAGACAGGGAAATCCATGAACTTAAGCAAAAAATCTACGAAGGAAGACGCTGTGCACTTGAACAGGATCGCGAGTTGCGGGAAAAAGAACGTGAGCTGCAGACGTTGAGCAAAAAGCTGGAAAAGGAAGACCGGCTCAAGGATACCATCAACCTGGAACAGGGTCAGAGTCATGCCCAGACCGGGGAACAGGCTGATGTCTCCCACTTGAAGCGGCGTATTGAGCGGATGAAGATGGAAGTCCGGGAACAGCAGAATGAGCGGCGCAGGCTCAGCAAGCTGCTGGAAGCCAAGCGGGCTGAAAGAATCAAGACTGATGAGAAACTGCCCCATCAAGGGCGGGAAAAAGCTGTGGATGAGGGACATGCAGGAGCGGCCCGGGAGACGGATTTTAATGTTAAGAAAGTAGTCATACCGGTTTATACGGACCAGTTCAGAAACAGTTGTGAACAGATCTCCACAGGAATAGTGGCCAAAGCTTTGAGGGCAATAGCAGGCTTTGCCGCTCACGATCAGGACGTCCTGCGCCAGAGTAAAAGGCTGGAACGATTTTCATCAGTTTACAGAGTGCGTATCGGGCTTTATCATCGTCTGTTGATCAGATATGAAAAAGAAGAGCTCAAAGTGCTGGATCTGATTCACCGGCAGGACCTGGAAAAATGGATCAGACATTATTCCAGGGGGCCTGATCATTGAGGACTTCCTGAACGGTTACTACAAAAATTACAATCGCGAAATTTTGTGAAGATGCACAATCTTATATAGCGGGGACAGTCCTCCCGGCCTTTTGCCAATAGTCACCACGGAGGCCCCCTGAATGGTTACCTTTTATGGAGTATTCTGAGCATCTTTTTCTACTGGGCGGGATAATGCTCCTGCTCTTTTTCCTGGTGAGTTATATTTTTCAGAGGCTGAAGATTCCTTCTCTTCTGGCTTATATCTTCCTGGGTGCAGCGCTGGCCGGGTTCCTGACGGACCCGGAACTGGACCTGGTGGACCAGATCGCCCGGGTGGGCATTGTGCTGCTTTTCTTTCTCCTGGGCCTGCATTTTCCCCTGGCCCGGCTCATAAATATATCCCGCAGGGTCTGGAAAGTCGGGGCCATGGACATCGGGCTCAACTTCGGGGTCAGTTTTCTGCTGGCCTATCTGCTGGGTTTCGATCTGCTGGCTGCGTTGCTCATCGGCGGCGTAGCATATGCCACCAGTTCCTCCATCACGGTCAAAATGCTGGAGGAGTCCAAGCGTACGAATACCCCGGAAGGAGAGTTCAAGCTGGCCCTTCTGATTTTTGAGGACCTGGCGGCACCGGTCATGGTATCTTTTCTGGTGGGTTTGACCACCCACGGGGTAATCACAGCCGATGCCATTGCCTGGATCTTTATAAAGGTAGTACTTGTAACCGCGGCTTCCATTTTTATTGCATATTACGGTTTCCGCAGGCTGGACGTATTTGTAAGCAGGTACATGTCCAGAGATTTTATGCCACTGTTTGCCATTTCCATAGCCCTGATCTTTGCCGGCATCGCCGAAGCCATGGAGCTTTCCAAGCTTTTGGGGGCTTTTCTGGCCGGGGTAATGCTTTCAGAAACAGGCACCTCCAAGGAACTGGGCAAAATTATCGCTCCCATAAAAGATCTGAGCCTGCCTTTTTTCTTTTTCTGGTTCGGCACATCCATTGCTCTGGAGACAGGAATTATTTCCCCGGCTTCCCTGGTGCTGCTCATTCTGTGGGCCATAGCAGGCAAGCTGATAGTAGGATTCTGGGGCGGAAGAATCTACGGCCTCTCATTCAGGGGGGCCATCCGGGCGGCATTTTCCCTGGTGCCCAGGGGGGAGTTTTCCGTGGTCATAGCGGCCCTGGCAGAACCGGTGCTGCGTACCTTTCTGGGGATTTACATTGTGGTTACCGCTTTTATCGGGGTGTTTTTCTTCCGCAAGGCCCCCTCAATGGCCGAAACTATCAACCGCAGGCTTAAAAAAAAGTAACCATTCAGGGGGTCCCCGGTGTTGATTACTGGCACTCACGCCTCTGGCGTGACTGGGGACTGTCCCCGCTAAGTACTATAGCAGACGCAACTGAAAATAATCATTTTTGAGTCACAGGGGTCAGTGGCCGGTAGTCAGTAGTCGGTCAAAACAAAGAGTTCTGTGATCCATTCAAAAGTACCAGTGCCTGTATGACTTTTTGCAGGTTCATCATATAAGGCCTCAGGAGGATTTATTTTATGCATATTATTATCATCGGCGGTGGAGGCGTTGGGCGAGAGCTGGCCCAGAACCTGTTTCACAAACGCCAGAGTATAGTGGTTATCGAAAATAACAAGGAGATAGCCGAAAAGCTGGGACAGGACCTGGATCTTTCTGTTATAAACGGCAACGGTGCCAACCTGGATATCCTGCACAAGGCCAAAATCAAGTCCGCTGATATGCTCATTGCTGTTACAGGCGCTGACGAAGTCAATATCATTGCCAGTATGATCGCCAAAAAGCTCGGGGTTCACTTTACAGTGGCCAGGGTGCGCAACCCCGAGCGGGCGGGCAGCATTGACGTGGATACCCGGGGACTGGTGCACAAAGAGATCGGCATCGACATGATAATCAGCCCGGAAAAGGCCGTGGCTCAGGAAATATCCAAAATGATCCACTTCCCGGAAGCCGTTGAAGTGGAACATTTTGCCAAGGGCAGGGTAATGATGGTTTCAACCACTGTCACCCAGGAAGCCAGGATTACCAATACCACTTTGCAGGAACTGGATCTGCCCAGGGGCTGTATAGTGGTGGGCATCAAGAGGTCCAACGGGGATTTCGTGCTGCCCGGCGGCAGGGACAAGATCCAGGTGGGGGACAAGGTCTACCTCATTGGAAAAGCAGAGGTCATGCGTAAGGCCAGTAGTCTTCTGCACCATGAATCGTCCCGGGTGGACCGGGTGATAATTCTGGGAGGAGGGATTATTGGGTTTTATCTGGCCTCTATCCTGGAATCGGATCAGCAGAGGTCCTTTATTGTCAAGATCATTGAGCAGGACCCGGACCGGGTGGAAGAACTGAACCGGAAGCTCAGCAGGACCATCGTACTGCAGGGAGACGGCACCGAGCTATCCTATTATAACGAAGAAGAGATCTCTGAAGCAGACATACTGGTGGCCGCTACAGAAAATGACCGTACAAATATTGTGGCTTCCATGATGGGGCAGAAGCTCGGGGTGCACAAGGTGATCTCTGAACTAACCAGGATAGGCTACGCCTCAATTTATGACACCCTGGGGATCCTGGAAACCGTCAATCCTCACCTGATTACCGCTTCCCAGATCCTGCGTTTTACCAGGCGTGAAGATGTCGCCTCCCTGTGCCTGTTGAAGGAGGAAGCAGCAGAGGTCATGGAGGTGGTGCTCCCGGAGACGGCCTGTGTGGTGGGGCAGAAAATTTCCCAGGCGGGTTTTCCCAAAGGTCTGTTGATCGGCACCATAGTCAGGGGTGATGAGATTATAATTCCTGACGGTAATACCGTGCTTAAGGCCGACGATCACCTGGTGATTTTCACCATAGTCTGCTTCAACCTGGACCGCTTTTTCGCCTGCAGGGAGTAAGAGGATGAGACTGCAAAAAGTTTTATTTCCAGTTGCAGTAGTCAGTATTAACAAATAACAAATAACAAATAACAGATAACTGGGTTGCGGGCACAGCCCGCGTTAGAATCAATATCAGGCAAGGAAAAACTCCCGGTACCATTTAACAAACCGCTCAATCCCCTCCTCAACAGACGTCTCGGGCTTGTAATCCAGGTCCCGGACCAGGCTGTCCACGTCGGCGTAGGTACTGGGCACGTCTCCGGGCTGCAGGGGCAACAGGTTTTTTTGGGCTTTTTTGCCCAGGGACTTTTCCAGAGCTTGTATGAAATCCATAAGCTGTACGGGGTTGTTGTTGCCTATGTTGTAAAGCCTGTACGGGGCACTGGATGTTGCCGGATCAGGATTTTTGGGATCCCAGTCCGGGTTGCCCGCGGGAGGATTATCCATGACCCGCACCACTCCTTCCACAATATCGTCGATATAGGTAAAGTCCCGCTGCATCCGGCCGTGGTTGAACACGTCTATGGGTCTGTCCTCCAGCATGGCTTTGGTGAACAGGAAAAGGGCCATGTCCGGGCGCCCCCAGGGTCCGTAGACGGTAAAAAAGCGTAATCCGGTGCAGGGCAGCCCATAGAGGTGGGCATAGGTGTGGGACA
This sequence comes from Desulfonatronospira sp., assembly GCA_003563255.1. Classification (GTDB taxonomy): domain Bacteria; phylum Desulfobacterota; class Desulfovibrionia; order Desulfovibrionales; family Desulfonatronovibrionaceae; genus Desulfonatronospira. The sequence continues at coordinate 6,089 of PWSL01000078.1, forward strand.
TGAGCTCATTGCTCTTTTTGCTGGCTGCATAGAGGCTGATAGGGTGGTCCACGTTGGCATGCACTGAAAAGGGCTGCTTTTCGTTGAGCCCGTACACGCTGGAACTGCTGGCAAATACCAGGTGCTGCACCTGGTTGTGCCGGCAGCATTCCAGGAGGTTGACGTATCCTACCAGGTTGGAATCCACATAGGCATAAGGATTGGTCAGGCTGTAGCGCACTCCGGCCTGGGCGGCCAGGTTGCAGGCCCGGGAAAATCCCTGTTCCCGGAAGAGATGCTGCATGCCTTCCCGGTCTTCAAGGTTGAGTCTTATGAAGGAAAGCCCGGGATACTTATCCGAATGATACAGACGGCCGTAGTCATATGGCCCCTGGAAGCCGGATTCCTGGAGTCGGCCGTATTTGACCCGCACATCGTAGTAGTCATTTATGTTGTCCAGCCCCACCACTTCAAAGCCGCGCTCCACCAGGGTCAGGGCCAGCCTGAACCCGATGAATCCAGCGGTACCGGTCACAAGTATTTTCATGTCTTCTCCTTTGGATACAAAAACCCACTGTATCTGTTCTGCGCTTTGCATGTGGCACAGAGACTGGCTCTTCCCGCACTTATTTTTAGCTGATGTGAAGATCATTACTGAAAAATAGTAACTATTCAGGGGGTGCCGCAACGGCCCGGGGACAGTCCCCGCGACACCTTTCCTGCACAATTCAAATATGACAAACGCTAAGTTGTGTGAACCTTCAAAGATAGTACTTAGCGGGGACAGTCCCCAGACCTTGTGCCAGGAACTACAACTGAGTGCCCCCTGAATGGTTACGAAAAATTAGTGCGGGGGTGCCTGTCC